>CACZPH010000067.1 GCA_902783025.1 uncultured Eubacteriales bacterium
TCGGCGCGTTGTCCGTCTTCGGGCTCTTCCGTCGTTGCCGCTGCAGCGTTTTGCTCGATAAGCTTCTTCGCTTTCTTGCGATCCTTAGCCGCCTTACCGCTCGTCACGATAAGCGAGACGAGCAGAATAAGCGCAAACACGAATAATCCGCCTATGATATACACGAATATTCTGTGATTGGTCCATGCGTCCACGCACCACGCTTTAGCCGCGTCGAAAAAATCGGTAAACGCGTTTAGAACTAAAGTTTTCATAAAAATGCTCCTTTGTCTTCGTAATATACGTACATTATATTACAAAAAACGCAGAATTTCAACAAAAAAAACTAAAAAATACGATTTTTTGAATAAAACGCAGAAAAATCCCGCCGCTTACGCGACGGGATCACGTTATTATTCGGTTTTTTCGGTATTTTCCGGGTTTTCGACGTCTTCAACGCTTTCGACGTCTTCGGTCTTTTCGACGTCTTTGGGCTTTTCGTCGTTCGTAGTGGCGGCGCTCTCGTCCGCGCGACCTATCACGTCGATTTTGCTTATCGACAATTCGTATGCCACGCGCACTTCTATTCTGTCTTCGAGTTTTTTGTTGTACTCGCGGCTTTGGATCCTTCCGATAACCGTGACGTTTGTCCCGACGGCGACGTCGTGCGCAAAACGCGCGTTACGTCCCCACGCAATGCACGGGATATAATCGGATTTGTTGTAAGAACGATTTACAGCGAGCAGAATATCGCATATTTCGCGGTTAAACGGCGTCGTGCGATATATCGGCTCCTTGCAAACGAAGCCGTTGAGTTCGACGGAATTCGGGTTTTGCGAATTTTCGTCGTATTCGAGAAAATCGCGCACGAAAACCGTGAGCATGAGTTTGCTCCTTCCGTCAACCAGCTTATTGTACGAGCGGAATTGCCCGTCAAGAGCCACCTTACAGCCCACCTTGATCGGGTCTTTGATCAATCTTTCGCTTACCGTCACCGGAATAACGTCTTCCTGACCGCTTAGCCGAGGCACGGAAAGAAAGAAATCGTAAAACCCCTCGCCGTACATCTCGTGCGAAAACGCAGGCTCGGTTTTTACCGTTCCCATAAGGAACACTTTGTTGTTCGTCGTTAAATTTTCCATAAGTTTCTCCCTTTTTTCAGTTCGTCGGTAGTTGCCTTCCGCTTCCGTCCACCACTCCGTTCTCATAGATAAGTTCGGATATCCAAACGAATTCAAAACCCTTCTTCCTGAGTCCCAGCACGATGAGAGGCAACGCCTCTACGGTATGCTCTCCGTCATTGTGCATAAGAACGATACTGCCTTCCTTCGCCCGCTCCAGCACTCGCGAAGCTATCGCCTGAGCCGAAAGACCTTTCCAGTCGAGTGTGTCCACGTCCCATTGGATCGCCTTGAGTCCGACTTCGGCGCACGTTTCGATGAGTTTGTCGTCGTAATCTCCGTAAGGAGGTCTGAAAAGTTTCGGCTTTACGCCTACGGTTTTTTCGATGACCTCGCACGACGAAACGAGTTCTTCGCGCTGTTTGTCCCGTGAGAGTTTACTCATTTTGGGATGCGTGACTGAATGCGTTCCGATCTCGACCTTGCCCGAGCGAACCAATAACTTCGCCTTGTCGGGGTATTTCTCAACCCAAGACGAAACGCAAAAGTAATTCGCCTTGACGTCCAGTTCGGTAAGGCACGCGACGACGGAGTCGGTTTTGTCCGCTCCCCAGCACGCGTCAAAGGATATGGCTACTTTCTTTTCGTCCGTCTTTACGCAATAAATAGGCGTTTTGCGCGTTTTAACCTGCGCCGCTACGGCTAAAGGCGTCGTGAAAAGCACGAGAAGAAGCAAGCATATAGCGACGATAGAAGCCGCTACCAACGCTCTTTTTCTGATAACCAAAAATTTCATTTCCGGAAACGCTCCCATTATAACACTTGTCGTAGAAAGCGCCCTGACGATTATCGTCGAAAAATAGCTTTTTTTGCGGTTTCGTCCGTTTTTACACCGGGGTTTGCAACGACCGCGGCGGCGCCTTCGGTAATTACAAATATGCCCCTATGATAGAGAATATACCACTTTTGCGAAAACAATATAATAGAAATGTGAAAATTTGGTATAAAAATTCACATTTTGTACAAAAAAGACCGCCGAAGCGGTCTCATAAATTTTCGTTTCCGCACGCTATGCGTCTGCGGTTTCGTTTTCGGTCAGGCTTACGGGCGCCTTGCGGACCACTATGCACTTGCGCGGGCACGCCGCGGCGCATTCGTTACAGCCTATGCATTTAGAGTAATCTATGACGGGGATATTATTTATCATTTCTATCGCGCCCGCCTTGCACGTACGCGCGCACTTTCCGCACGCTATACAGCCTTTTTTGCACGCGCCCATGACCTCTTTGCCCTTGCACGCGCTCGAACAGCCTATATACACGGTCGCGCTTGCGGGTATCCTGCCTATTATCTTCTTGGGACACTTGGTAATGCACGCGCCGCACGAACGGCATTTTTCGGTTCTTATTACGCTGACGCCGTCTTTTACTTCAACCGCGTTGTACGGACAAGCCGCCGAGCAGGAGCCGAGCCCCAGACACCCGTACGGACAAGCCTTGTTGCCGCCCGCGAAAAGTTCCTCGCTTTCGCACGAATAATACCCTTTGTATCTGTACTTCGTGTTGCAGTCGTCGCCGCCTTTGCAATGCACCACGGCGACGGTCGGCTCGCTCTCTTGCGCTTCCACGCCGAGTATGCGCGCTATTTCCTTTTTGTCTTCGCCGGAAGTCGGGTTGCATTTTCCCAAGTCGGTTTCGCCTTTTACCAGCGCTTCGGCAAAAGCCTTGCATCCCGCGTACCCGCAGCCGCCGCAGTTGGCTCCGGCGAGCCTTTCGGATACCTTATCTATACGCTCGTCGGTCTTGACGGCGAAGAATTTACCCAAAAAAGCCAGCAAAAACGCGAGAACGCCCGCTATACCCGCCACTACGAGCGACGGCAAAACGTATTGTGTGAAAAACATTTCTGCGCCCTCCTATATCGAGAATCCGGCAAATCCCGAAAACGCCATTGCCATGAGCGCCGCCACTATCAGGGCGATGGGAAGTCCCTTAAAACTCTCGGGAACGTTTTCGCTCGAATCAATACGCTCGCGTATCGTCGACATAAGCAACAGCGCAAGCGTAAAGCCCAGTCCTACCGACACCGCCTCGATCATCGTTTCGATAAGGTTATATCCGCTGTCGATAACGAGGTTTGCCGTACCGAGCACCGCGCAGTTGGTCGTAATGAGCGCCAAAAACACGCCGAGCGAACCGTAAAGCGCGGGACTGATCTTCTTGAGTACGATATCGAGGATCTGAACCAAAACCGCTATGATAAGAATAAACGCGACCGTACGCAGATACTCGATGGAAAGCGGCTCCAAAACGTAATGATACAACAGATAGCATACTATCGACGACAGAAGCATTACGAGCGTGACGGCAAAACCCATGCCGAACGCGCTGTCGGTCTTTTTGCTCACGCCCAAAAACGGGCAAATGCCGAGCGACTGCGAAAGCACTACGTTGTCCGTTATTACTCCCGCTACAACGAGGGTGATTATCTGAACGAAACTCATACTAATCTCCCTCCTTAAGAAGCGTTTTTTCGAATTTTACGTCTTTAATAACCGATATGACTTTGTTGAACGCCGCCATTACCAAGCCGAACACCAAAAATCCTCCCGCGCTGGACGCGAAATACGCGAGCCCCAAAGCGGTAAGCCCTTGCCGTATCGCGCCGAGAAGAACTATCGCGAGCGTAAAGCCAAGCCCCATCGACACGCCGTCCAGAAACGACAATCCGACGGAGTTTTTGGACGCGAAAGCCTCCGCTCTGCCTAAAATTATGCAGTTTACGACGATGAGCGGGATAAAAGCGCCTATCGATTCGTCGAGAGAGGGCAAAAAGCGCGCGAGAAAAAGTTGTACCAGCGTCACGAAAGTCGCTATTATGACGATATACGCGGGCAGGCGCACGGACGACGGGATAACTTTCCGGAGTAAAGAAATAAAGACGTTGGAGCAGATAAGCACGAACGCCGTCGCGAGTCCTAAGCCGAGAGCGTTGATTACGTCCGTACTCTTGGCTATCGTGGGACACGTGCCGAGCACGAGCACGAATACGGGGTTGGATATTATACCGCCGAGCAATGCGTCTTTTATGCGTTTATCCATTGTTTACCTCCGTTTTCGCGGCTTTTTCCGCGGCTTTTTCTTCGAGTACGTCGGCGTAAGGAGCCAGTTTCGCCGCGGCGGAAGCGGCAAGAGATACCGCCTGATTGAGTCCGCGCACCGAGTTGTGCGTGGTCGCTCCCGTTACGGCGACGATTTCGGAGTCGGACATATCGTATTCTTTGCCGGATATCTCGGCAAGATACGTCTCGAAATATTCCGCGTCGAATATCTGCTTGAACGAACCGCTGTCTTCTATCATTTTCTTCGGGGCTACGCCTTTGATTTTCGCTTTGCCGTCCTCGAATACAAACGCGGAAACGAGCGTCAACGGGTTATAGCCCTGACCTGTCGTTTCCATAAAGATCGTGCCTTTGCCGTCGCCTTTCGCTTCGTAATATACCGCCTTGAGCGCGTTGGAAGCGCCGTTTTTTTCGTTGCTTATCTTAAAGCCGCCCGCCGCCGCGAGATCGGAGTCGGAAAGCATGATAAAACATTTTTCGGTCTCGGCTTCGTCGTCGTTCATGCCCGTGGGCGCAAGGTCGTTGAGTATGCGGATCGTGCGCGAATCGAGCGACGGCGCCACGTAAAACGCCTTGTTCGCCACGGCAAGCAGGAAAGTGCAGACCAGAGCGATCACGACAAGAACGGCGACCGGAAGAATAAACTTTTTAGTAATTTCTTTCATTTCTTATTCCCCCTCGTCGCGCCGAAAGGTCTCGGATATACGTATCTGTCGATAAGGGGCGTGAAAATATTCATGATAAGTATCGCGAAACTTACGCCTTCGGGATACGAAGCGTAAACGCGGATAAGCACCGTAATAAGTCCTACGCCCGTGGCGAAAATCATTTTGCCGAGCGTCGAATTCGGACTCGTTGCGTAATCCGTAACCATAAACACCGCGCCGAAAACAACGCCGCCGGAAAGTACGTGAGCGAGCGTGTTAAGCCATAACGTATCGCCCGAAACGCCCTTAAGCAGTCCGTCGAACACGAGCGCGAACACCGCCGTCGAGACGATCGTGACAAGCGGCAAGCGCCAGTCGATCACGCGCCTTATCACAAGGTACGCGTATGATACGATAAGCGCTATCACGCACGTTTCGCCGACAGCCGCCGAGCCGGTTTTGCCGATAAACATATCCAGAAGCACCGAGCCGTCTACCGCGCTCTTCGACGAGAGCCACGTCGCGGAAGAAACCGCGTCGAACACGTCGGCTTTCGCCGCAAACCCTGCGCCGAAACACATAAAAAGGAATACCCTTCCGCTAAGAGCCGGGTTTACGATATTTCTTCCAATTCCGCCGAAAAGCTTTTTTGCCGCAACAATAGCGAAAACCGAACCGATAAGGCAGGCAAATAGCGCGTCGAACGAAAACGCGACCGTTTCTCCGGCGTAAATATTGAGTCCCCATACGTCGAAATACGGAGGCAGATTGAGCGCCAGAAGCACGCCGGTCACAAGACACGACAGATCGTGACAAGACGATTTTTTCACTCCTTCGCGAGTAAACGACTTAGTTAAAATAAGATCGTAAAGAAGTTCCGCTCCGTAGCAGAAAAGCGAGCAAAACAGCACGTTGAGCGCAACCGTATGGCCGAAAAACACTATCGCCGCCGCAGTCACCGGAATAAGCGCGATAAGTACGTCGAGCATAATGCGGCGAGTGCTCGAAGAATTTTTGATATGAGGAGAGGACGAAACTACGAGATCGTTCATTTCTTTGCCTCCCTGATCTTTTTCTTAGCAAGGCGCATCGTCTGCACAAGCGGTCTTGCCGCGGGACATACGTACGCGCACGAGCCGCACTCGATACAATAATTTACGCCGTATTTTTCGGCGGTCTTAAGATCTCCCGCTCCCATAGCCTTGTCGATAAACATCGGCATAAGCCGCATGGGACAAGCGCTCGCGCAACGCGCGCAGTTGATACATTGCGACGGTTCGGAAAGCCTTGCCCTCTCTTCGCCGAGAAGCAAAACGCAGCTGGTCGTTTTGCTTACGCTCACTTCGTCTCCGTATACCGCGAAACCCATCATAGGTCCGCCGCTGACGATCTTACCGAGAGTTTTAGTCGCGCCTCCGGCAAAAGATATGACGTCGCGGTACGGCGTGCCCGTGTTTACCCAGAGATTTTGCGGCTTCGCTATCGCGTCGCCCGTGATCGTCAAAACGCGCTTGTAAAGCGTTTCGCCTTTTTCTACGGCAAAACAAGTCGAAAGCGCCGTGTGAACGTTGTCGACCACGCATCCCACCGCGCTCGGAAGTCCGCCCGCGGGTACTTTTCTGCCGGTCGCGGCGTAAATAAGCTGTTTTTCCGCGCCTTGCGGGTATTTTGATTTCAGTTTAATTACCTTTACGCGCAGATTATCTCTTTCCGCGCGATCCTCTACGGCGCTTATCGCGTCGGGCTTGTTGTCCTCGATCCCGACGTACGCTTCGTTAAGTCCGAGAGCCGAGGCGAGATACAGCGCGCCGCGCAAAAATTCGGCGGTGTACTCGAGCATTATTCTGTGGTCGCAGGTAATAAACGGCTCGCATTCCGCGCCGTTTATGATAAACGTATCGACTTTTTCCTTGGGCGAAAGTTTTACGTGCGTGGGAAAACCCGCGCCGCCCATACCCACTATACCGGCGTCGCGCACTCTGTCGATTATTTCCCGTCCGGTCGGCGAAACGAGCGGCGGCAAAGTAAACGCTTCGCCGTCTTCGCTTTCGTCCGACTTCTTTATTACTATATGAAGGCTTTTGCCGTTAGGCGTTTCGCCGGGTCTGTTCACGCTTTCGACAACGCCGCCAATCGGCGAAAAAACGTTAGCCGACACAAATCCGTCCGCTTTCGCTATAAGTTGTCCGCGCCTGACCGTCTCGCCCTCGCTCACAACGGCGACGGCGGGCTTGCCTATGTGCTGCGATAGCGGCACAAAAACTTTTTCAGTCGGCGGCATCACCGTGATCGGCGTTTTTCCCGTGTATTTATTCTGCGGGGGATGAACTCCCTTTTTGAACGTGTACAGCACTCTTAAACTCCTTCTCGTACTTAAGCAAAATCCCGAAACGGGACGCAAATTTTCACTTATATATTATAGCACGAAATCCCGACGATGTAAATACAAATTTTTATTTTTTCGCCGATATTTTTTCGCTCGCGCGCGCCAAAGGAGCAAAAACGATAATAATAGCCGCAAAACGCGGCACAATAATACCGCGGAAGATGTGGCGAAGACAATTTATTTACTCTTTTTTAGTTAAAGCCGCGAAAAATACTTGCAAAAAATATACGTTTATTATATAATATATTGTGCATTATGCTCGCATACGTGTGCGCGCAATACGCGTAACTCTATTTATAGATAACAAACAAAGGTGCTGAAATGATTAAAACCAAATTAAAAAAATATTTCGTTGCCATAGCGTCGTTCGCTTTCGCTCTCGCGCTCGCTCTGCCTTGCTTCGCGACCGGGGCTTTCGCTTACGATCCCGAATTCGTGGACTCGTCGCTCGCTCCTTCCGAAAGTTTCGCTTCCGACATGGGCTCGTGGTCCGCTCTTTACGACACGGATACGTCGCTTTCGTCCTCGCAGCAGTACGCGGTGGGCTTTAAGACCGACGCTTCGGTAAGCAAAATGGGAGATCTCGACTCCTCGCTCGGCGCGGACGGATACGTTATCGCCCGCACGAACGTAAAAAACGACGACGTCGCGGTTTACGCGGGTTTTACTTCCCCGTCGGTTTCGCTCGATCCCGATTCTTTCTATAAGTTCTCCGTCGACGTCAACGCTAAGGCTTCGTCGGCGCAGGGCGGCGCTTTCTTCAAGATCGCCGGACTCGACGACGAGATCTATTTCGGCAACGGCGACCCCATAAACACGTCGGGGTGGGAAAAATATTCGATTTTTATCGCTACTTCGCAGCTTTCGGGCGGTTCGGCGACCTTGTCGCTCACGCTCGGCGACGACGGCATGAAGTCGTCCGGTTACGCGGCTTTTAAGAACGTTTCGGTAAGCAAGATCAACGAATCCAATTACCTGGAATGCTCGGTGGATCCCGCGGTTACCGCAATCGATTACAGACTCAGCGATTATCTCTCGCTCGAAGACTTTGAGACGGAGCCCGAAGTAGAGTTTTCCGACGAAACGAACGCGTTCTCCGTTAGTACCACGACCGTAACCGGGCCCGACGGCAACGCGGCGAACAAAGCGCTTGTTCTTGCGTCTTCGTCCCAAAACGGCGGCTACGGTTCGGTAAATCTCAAGGCGGACGCCATGAAATTCAATCGTCTTACCGCCGCGACCAAGGGAGAAGCGTGCTATCTCGTTACTTATTACGCCAAGGCTGACGCTATGGACGGTTCCGCTTCCGCGGTTCTGCACTACAAGAGCGAAAACTCGTCCACGTACTCCGCCGACAGCGTCGCTTCCGTATCCACGATGTTCGTAAGTCCGAACTTAAGCCATAACGACTGGGCGCTCAATTACGTCTTCGTCAAGAGTTCCGTTATTACGCCGTTTGACGCGTATCTCGAATTCACTTACGGAACGTCCTCCGCTCCGGCTACCGGCACTTACTACGTCGACGATATTCGGGTATATGAAATATCGTTTGCCGACTACGTAAAATACAACGCCTCGACGGACCTTTCGTCGCTCGTCGCCGCCGACCTCGATTCCAAGATCTCGGATACCATCAACGGTCATTTCTATCTCATAAACTCGTCCGACACGGAAGTCCTTACTCCCGACGTGTGGACCGTAAACGATTCGACCGACTCCGCCGACGTGACTTACAGACTCGTCGACAACGAAAGAGTTCCGCTTGACTTCGAAAGCAAAAACACCGACGCTTTCAACCCCGTCGGAAACGTGGTTGAGATAGCCGCGGAAAAACCCGTTATTTTCTCCATTAAGTCCAACGCTTGCTCCGCTACCGCTTCCGAAGACGGCGACGGATACAACAAAGTTTCCGTTCTGCTCGGCGGCGTGGATCTCGCCGGCTCCGGCGCTAATATTACGCTTACGAATTCGGACGGCAAGATCCTTTCGTCTTTCCGTAATATCAAGACTTCCGCGCCTACCGTATATACGTTCCTTATCCGCAACAGATCCGAAATGACCTTCTATATCAACGTCGGACTCGGCGTAAACGCTTACGGAAAGGATTATCCCGGCTACGGCAAACTTTACGTGGCGAAAGTCAATTACTCGGTGTCCTCGCTCGAAGAATACGAAGACGTTTCCGCTACCCGCAAACAGGTAAATCTCTATTACGACTCGTATAACGACTACACCGTTTACGACGAACTGGACGCGTCCGACATCAAGAATACCGACGATTATCTCGCCACGCTCACTCTCAACTCCAACGGTTCGGCAAAGCACGGCATTCTCGACGTGTCCGCGATCGGCGAAGGCAACACTTTCTTCGCGCCCGGAACCGGCGACGAAAACCTCATCGCCTATGCGGGCGGTATCAAAAAGGTTTACGCGGTAAACGTTTCTAACGCCAACGCGAAACTCAGGTTTAACGGCGCTATGATCCTCGCGTTCGACAAAGGCGACGATTCGTCCTCTTCCGACGCGAATACCGACGCGGAAACCGAAACGTATTGGAAAATCACCGTATCCGTAAGAGCGATCCTCGACTCCGCGTACGGCGCGAATATTTCGCTCGTTTCTTCCGAAACCGTCGCTTCGCTCAACGTTAAGGATACCAGAGAATTCAACGAAGACGGACAGGTCATAAAAGATAAATTCGTAGACTACACCTTCTTCGTTAAGCTCAACGGCGCAGACGAGACCGTTAATCTCGTGATCGACTTCGGCGGCGCAAAGACTTCGCAGCGCACTTCCGGATTCCTGCTTATCAGGGATTACCAAGCCGAGCAGTCGTACTCCACCGCTTTCAACGAAGCTAAAGAAAGCGGCGATTCAAGGATCGCTTGCCGCGACCTTTCGGAAGGCAAATCCTCAAGCACCACCACGACCGCGACTCAGTATAACGACGCTACCTCCTGGTATCTCGTTCCGTCCATTCTCTTCGCCGTGCTTATTCTTGTCGCAGTAGTCGGCTGGCTCATCCGCCGCAGAGTCGATAAGAAGAAAGCCGAAAAGGAAAAGGAAGCCGCTATCGAAAAGAAAGGCCGTCCCGCATACGCTAATCGCGTCGATTACTCCAAGGAAGAAAAACCCGAAGAAAAGCCGGAAAACGAAGAAGATTATGATATGTACGCCGTTACCGAGGCTAAAGCTCCCGAAGAAAACGTAACGGCTGAGCCCGAAACCGCCGAAGAAAAAGCGGAAGAAAAACCCGAAGATCAGTCCGAAGACAAACCCGAAGAGAAAACGGAAGAAAAACCGCAACTTGACAGGACTCCGAAAGAGCCTGTAAAGAACGCTATGGACGACTTCGACGACTGACGAAAAAAAACGACTTAAACAAAAAACCACCGATCCGAAAATCGGTGGTTTTTTATGTTTTTCGGCTAATAAACGTTTATATCTTCGCCGCCTATATAACAATCCTCGCTCACAAGAAGCTTTACTACGTCGGCGACGTTTTGCGGCGAACCCATTTTGCCCGAAGGGAGTCCGGAAAGGATCGCCTCCAAATCTTCCGCCGAAAAACGCTTGTTCATATCGGTGTCGATCACGCCCGGACAAACGGCGTTGACGAGTATGCCGCTCGGCGCAAATTCGAGGTTGAGAGCGCGGGTAAAGCCTATCATCGCAGCCTTGGACGCGGAATACAAAACCTCGGTAGACGCGCCTTTTTGACCCCAAATTGACGAAATATTGGCAATTCTGCCAAACTTACGCGCGAGCATTTTCTTGCTGAGCAGCAGCGCCAAAGTAAACGCGGAACGGAAATTCGTATCCATTACTTTGTCATAAGAGTCTTGCGTTTCGTTGTCAAAAAAGGCAAAATGCGCAATGCCCGCGTTGTTTACGAGAGTGTCGACAAAGCCGAAACGCCTTTCCGCTTCCGCTACCGCTCTTTCGCACTCGGCGGGCTTGCTTACGTCCGCCTTAATAAGAATTACGGACGTAAGAGCGTTGAGTTTTTCGAACGTTCTTTTCGCCGAGTCGTCGTCGTTGTTGTACACCAAAGCGAGCGAAAAACCCTCTTTTGCCAGGGTTTCCGCTATCGCCGCGCCTATTCCGCGCGTTCCGCCTGTTATCATTGCCACTCTGTTCACGTCAATACGTCGGGCAGGTCGTTTTCGAACAGAACCGCCCTTTCTCCTCTGATTTTTGAGTAATATCCCATGCACGCGGCAAGCGAAGGAAAAACCTTTACCTTATCTCCACCGCCTTTCTTCAGCGCTCTGGCGTTAGGGCCGTAAACGAGCACGAAGTCGCACGCGACCGCCGCCTTACCGCCCAAAAACTTATTGAGCGCATACTGATTCCTGCCGCCTTCCACCACGCCGGGCGTGATAATAACGCGCACTTTATCGTACTTCCCGATGAGCGACAAAGCGCTCAAAAACCCTTGCGGATTGGAATTGTACGAATCGTCGATTATTACGTCGTTACCATTATATAATATTTGCTGACGATGCGCAACTCCTTTGACCGATTTTACCGCATTTTTGAGCGCTTTCTCCCTGACTTTGAGCGTTTTGGCGACCGCTAACGCGAGAGTTATAAGACTCGGCGCGTAAGATTGACGCATCGGACAGTCAAATTCGCCGCTTACAAAGCCGTATGCGGAGATTTTGCGCGGCGCTTCTTTGGAAACTTCGTAACGGACGGACTTTTCGGGGCGAAAACCGCTCGTATCTTCGCCGGTCACGATCGCGTTTTCTCCGTACCGAGCGGCGGCTTTGCGGCACAGCGCGTTGTCGACGTTAAAGAACGTCGCTTTCTCGCCTCCCCACGAAATCGACGTCTTTTCTTTATAAACGTTGGCTACGCTTCCGAAAGTCTTGAGGTGCTGTTCTCCTATCGCCGTTATTACGCAATAATCCGGGCGAATAAAATCGCATAATTCTTTTATTTCTCCCCTACGCCGCGCTCCCATCTCGACGATAAGTATTTCGTCGCTTTTTTTGAGATCGTCGTTGACCGTAACGCATAGCCCCATAGGCGTATTGAAACTCGCGCGCGACGCGCAAACGGAATATTTCGCGGACAAAAGCCGGGCGAGAATATTCTTAAAAGTCGTTTTGCCGTAACTTCCCGTTATTGCGACGACGACAGGTCGGTATTCGTCGAGTTTCTTTCTCGCTTTGGCTTTGTAGCCGTCCAGAATTTTCTTCCGGTGCGGCGCCAGCAACGCGAGCGCGAGAAAAACCGTCGGATAGCCCGCAATAAACGCCGGGAAAACCGGCGGCGTCAGGCCGATAATAACGCCGATAAGCGCCGCGAGCGCCGCGCTGAGTAATACAAGTTCTTTCGCCCGCGCAGTAAACTTTAATCTTTGCCTGCGGCGAAAAAAATAATCGAACGTCAAAAGCGCGCAATACAACGCGGCGAGCAAAACGAGCCACACGCCTTTGATAAACGCGGAAAACGCGGCAAAAACAATACAGATCGCAATATAGCGCGGCGCTCTGACGATAGCGGGCAGGCAATCGCGCACGCGGTAAAAGTTGCTCTGCGCGCATTTGAGCGGGCGCAGAAGCGAAAAAACAGAACAAATAACGCACGAAACGATCCTCAAAGCGAGCATATGAATTTCTCCGTTTCGTTGCAGCACGGTAAAAACGCGTCGATATAACTGTAATGTCCGCCGTCGAGCATTACGAGTCGACTGTTTTTTACGCGTTTTCGTATTCGCTTCGCCATATACGGCGGCGTTTCGCGGTCGCGATCTCCCCACAAAATAAGCGTCGGGACTGTTATTTCCTTAAGCAAATTGTCAAGATGATCGTTGACTACCGACACGAAAGTTTGTTTCATTACCGGCGAAAGAGAACGGTAATCGGACGAGCCGAAAGCGGACACGTCGCCGCCGAGCGCCTTACGTATCTTGTACCTCGTCACGTTGAAATAATACGAAAGCCCGCGCCTCGGTCTCATTCCCGCCGAATCGATAAGTACGAGCGCTCCGCACTTGCCGAGAGCCGCGAGAATTATCCCCACTCTGCCGCCGAAAGAATGCCCTATTACGACGGGACGATCGAGTTCCTGCTCGCCTATCACCCACTCGACAAAACCGGCGTAATCGCGTATCGTCCACTTTTCTTTGGGTTCGTCGCTTTCGCCGAAACCCGGAAAATCAAGCGACGAAACGTCGTAACCGCGATTTTTCAGAAAATAAAAAAGGCAGTCAACCGTTTTGCTGCTGCCTCCGAATCCGTGTAACAGCAAAACCTGCCTGCCTTTGTTCTTCGCTCTCTTAAAAAATACGTTGAGCCCTCTATAAACCACGCTTACCCTTCCTCTACCGTCAGCCGCATTACGATCGCGTCGCCGCTCGCGTAATAATTCCCGCGAACGGCA
>CACZPH010000068.1 GCA_902783025.1 uncultured Eubacteriales bacterium
GACGGCTCGTCTGTCGGCGGCGGGCTCAGATATACGGGCGGAAAAGTTCTCTTGTACGGATCGTCGATAACCCAAGGCGGCGTAGCCAATACTCCGGGCACGTGCTATCCGGCTTTTTTGAGCCGCGCGCTCGATATTGATTATATCAATCTCGGTTTTTCCGGACAGGGAAAAGCCGAACCCGAGATAGCCGCTTATCTCCCCACGCTCGACGTCGACGCTTTTATTTGCGACTACGACCACAACGCCCCTGACGCGGAATATCTCGAGCGGACGCATTACGCGCTGTACTCTACGTACCGGGCAAAGCGCCCCGATACGCCGATTTTATTCCTTTCCCGTCCCGACGAATGCTCGGGCAAAGCGGACACGGACAAGCGCGCGGAGATCGTGCGGAATACGTATCTGCGCGCCGTAGCCGAAGGGGATAAGAAGGTATGGTATATCGACGGGCGGACGCTCCTTGACGGCGACGACAAGGCAAGTTGTTTGGTCGACGGCTGTCACCCCACGGACCTCGGATTTTACCGAATGGCTAAAAAAATAGAGCCCGTATTGAGAAAAATGCTGGGTAAGTAAAGAACAGGAAGGACGAAGACGTCGTCCTTCTTTTTTGAAACGATCGCGGGATCCGAGTATGAATTTAGAGTTTTAGTATGACGATTTCAGGCAACACGTATGCGGTTTTTGCGTTTTTTGAGCCGCTTTGCGCGAGGACGCCGATTTCTCTTAAGTCCAAGCCCGTTTTTTGTCGAAACCGCGCAAAAGTATTACGTTAAGTCCATACGGGATCCGAAAATACTATACTCATGCCTTTTTGCCGGACAAAGCCGCTGTGCGTCACCGCGCCGGATCGCGAGGTAGCGCCCGCGGCGTAACAACATAACAAGCCGCTTGCCGAGCCGGTTTTCGCCGCCTGAAACTCGGCTCAAAAAACATTTTTATTTTTTGCCCGAAAATTGTTGATTTTTATTTTTCGCTGTGCTATAATAACAAGGCTAACGGATCTTTGAGCGCAATTTATGCGGATGTGGCGGAATTGGCAGACGCTCAAGACTAAGGATCTTGTGGATCTTTTTTTCCGTGCAGGTTCAAGTCCTGTCATCCGCACCAACGGAAACTTCTTTTGTCTATTAAGGCAAAAGAGGTTTTTTGTATTTTGGGTAAAACTCAGGCTAATATAGGCAAAAAAGTGTAAAACGTCGGACCTAAGCAAGCTTGATTTTTTCGTATAGGGGAAGAGGCGACGGAAACGGTACGAAAACGCGGGAGATTATTTTGTAATAGTAAGAAATCGGGTAGACTTTTCGTCCAAAAGATGATATAATTTGACATATAATGACACAACAAGTCGAGGTAAAGGGATGAAGAGCAACTATTCCAAGGCTCTTATTGAGCTCAGGTCGAAGTTAGACGTATCGCAAACGGAGCTGGCGGAGCGTCTCGGCGTTTCGTACCCGTCGGTCAACAGATGGGAAAACGACAAAGCCGTTCCCGTCAAGATAGTACGGGTGCGTATAGAGAAGCTTTGCAAAGACAACGGTATTGACATAGAAGAGGTGGACTGAGATGGCGATCAAAGACATACAAAAGCAAACCAACATAAACGTTCAGGAAAAAGCGACGCTCATATGGAATATAGCGACGCATCTTGTGGGCTTATACAAACCTCACGAATACGGCAACGTAATATTACCTTTTACGGTGCTCAAGAGGTTTGACGATATACTCAAAGGCACGAAGCAGAAAGTAGTAGACCAAGCGCAAGCGCTTAAGAAGAATCCGGGCATTGACGAAAGTCTCAAGGACACGATACTCAAGACGACCGCGGGTTATGACTTTTATAATGCTTCGCGGTTCGACTTCGAGAAACTTCTCGGCGACAGCGAGAATATCGAATCCAACTTTAACGACTATCTTCAAGGGTTTTCGGACAACGTAAAGGACATTATATCCAACTTTAAGCTTGCCGACGAAGTCAAGACTCTCGCCGACAACGGCAAACTGTATATCGTAATACAAGAGTTTAATTCCGCCAATGCGGATATGTCCTTGGACAAAGTTACGTCGGCGGACATGGGTTACGTATTTGAGGAACTCATAAGGAAATTTTCGGAGAGTTACGACGAGCAAGCCGGAGCGCACTTTACCGCAAGGGACATAATTTACCTTATGTCCGAACTTCTCATTGCGCCCGAAAAGCACGAAATCGAACAACACGGCTGCGCAAAAACCGCCTATGATATGGCGATGGGCACTTCGCAGATGCTCGGTTGTCTGGACGAAAAGCTAAAAGAAGTCAGCGCCCAAGCGGATCTAATGATCTTCGGGCAAGAAATCAACGCGCAGACGTACGCTATTGCCAAGGCGGATACGCTCATCAAGGGGCATAACGCCTCCAATATGCGCCACGGCGACACGCTCAACAACGACCAATTCGGCGGCTATACCTTCGATTATATTATTTCCAACCCGCCCTTCGGTATCGACTGGAAGAGCGAAGAAAAAGCCGTAAAAGAAGAATACAACAAACTCGGCTACGACGGAAGATTCGGTCCCGGACTCCCGGCGATCGGCGACGGTCAAATGCTCTTTTTGCTCAACGGCGTCAAGAAGCTCAAAGACACCGGGCGTATGGCGATTATTCAAAACGGCTCGTCGCTGTTTAACGGTGACGCGGGGAGCAGCCCGTCCAATATCCGCAGATACGTTATCGAAAACGACCTGCTCGAATGTATCGTCCAGCTTCCCAACGATTTGTTTTACAATACCGGCATAGCTACGTATATCTGGCTTATTACCAAGACAAAACCCGCTCACCGCGTCGGTAAAGTTCAGCTTATCGACGCAAGCAAATGCTTCGTCAAGCGAAGGAAGAATATCGGCAACAAGCGCGTCGATCTCGACGACGACTGTATCGACCTTATTCTCAAGGTCTACAACGGCTTTGAAGAAGGCGTATTCAGTTCGGACGCCAACGCTCAGATAGTCGTGGAATCCAAAGTATTCGACAACGCGTACTTCGGCTATACCAAGGTCACCGTCGAGACCGCGGAAGTGGACGCCGACGGCAAAGAGATCCTCAAGAAAGGCAAGCCCGTCGCCGCCAAAGGCAAAACCGACAGCGAAATAGTTCCGCTCGAGGAAGATATCGACGCGTACTTTGAGAAAAACGTCCTACCATTTAACGCACACGCCTTTATGGACAGAACCAAGGACAAAGTCGGCTACGAGATCCCCTTTACCCGCATTTTCTACAAGTTTGTCGAGCCGCGCAAGTCCGACGATATTTTTGAAGAATTTAAGGCGCTTTCCGCCGAAGAAAACCGCTTAATGAAGGAGATTTTGGGAGAATAGACTATGAAAGAAACGAGTATACCGTATTGCCCCATAATTCCTGAAAGGTGGTCAACAATTCCTAATAGATTTTTATTTGAATATCATTCTTCTAAGGTAGGAGAAAAGTGGCAAAACTTTCAACTATTATCTTTGACTACCGCCGGAGTAAAAGAAAAAGACATTAATGCATCCGGAGGAAAGGTGCCTGAGAGTTATGATAAATATCAAACTGTAGAACCTGGGGATATGGTTTTTTGCTTGTTTGATTTAGATGTTTCAGCAGTTTTTTCGGGGTTATCACACAATAATGGAATGATAACTTCAGCCTATGACGTGGTAAGGCCAAATAGCAAATTGTTAAATCAAGGTTTTTCGGATTATTGGTTTCAGTATGTTTTTTCGAATAGATACTATAAAATGTATTCTAAAAACATTAGATACACAATAACGTCTGAAATGTTTAAGGCAATACATACGCCTATTCCTCCCATGAAAGAACAAGTAATAATAAGCGAGTTTCTTAATAAGAAGTGCGGGGAGATAGATTCGCTGATAGACGTTGAGAACAAGCAAATCGAGAAGTTGAAGGAATACAAGCAAGCGGTCATAACCGAGGCGGTCACAAAAGGTCTTGACAAGTCCGCTCCCATGAAAGACAGCGGCGTAGAATGGATCGGCGAAATCCCCGAAGGGTGGAAAGTTATAAAAGCAAAGTTTATAGCAGAAAATTTTGAAAAAGGAAGCGGCATTACCAAAGAAGATATTGTTGTTGATGGGGACTCGCCTTGTGTTAGATACGGTGAGATTTATACAAAGTATAATAATGGCTTTTCGCATTGTGTTACTCGGACAAATTTAGCGAATGTTAGCGTTCCAGTCTATTTTGAATATGGCGATATTCTTTTTACTTGTACCGGTGAATTAGTAGAAGAGATTGGTAAAAATGTTGTTTATCTCGGTAAAGATAAATGTCTTGCTGGTGGCGATATTATCATTATGAAGCATAAACAAGAGCCAAGATTTTTGAATTATGCTATGAATTGCACTCGTTCGCAAATGCAAAAGAGTTACGGTAAAGCCAAATTAAAAGTTGTACATATCTCTGCTTATAATATTGGAAGTGTTTATATTGCTTTACCCAGTATAAGCATTCAAAAGGAAATTGCGGATTATATCGATGAAAAAATAGATAGTATTGATTCTTTGATTACTATCAAGCAAAAGAAAATAGACAAGCTTAACGAGTACAAAAAGTCGCTTATTTACGAATACGTGACGGGCAAAAAGGAGGTAATTGCCTGATGGCGGGATACTGGATTTCTTTTGTAGTGTTATTTCCGGTTATATTATTTAATGTTGCTTATGCCAAATATGCAGTAGCAAAACGAGTCAAGCTTTCGCCTGAAGCGGATAAAGCGGCAAACGTAAGAGTTGTTTTTCTTATTCTATTCTATTGGCTGTGTAATCTCTTTTATATGGCGTGCTTTATTGACAACTTGATATGTAAGTTTATATTCGGCGGATTAATACTCTTGATTGTGTTTATGAATTTAGCCAAGGCGTTTACTTATCCAAGTGTAAAAAGCGGAATGGAAAGGTTGGGTTTATTGCAGGATTTTATTGTAGGCATAGGGCTGACGATTTATTTGATTTATATTATTCCAAACAACGAGTTAAAGGCTGTCGTGATACCGATAGTTGCCGCAGTTTACGGCGGACTGTTGACTCTTGTGGGGGTTGCTTGGACGATAAGAAAGGCAGAGAAAGATAAAAAAGAAGAAGAAAAGAATAAGGCGAAACCTATTTTTACATATAACCCTTTGTACGAACGAGAAAAAGATATAAGAGGCAAAAAGGTTTGCTTTGACGATTATGACGTGCTGATAAAAGAAGAACAACTAATTAAGGTTTTCCCGTGTTGTATGTTCGCGCAGATAGAGAACTCCGACCGTTCGGTTTTTAGTATAGAGAAGGTCTACCACGACAAAAAATGGTGGGGAGTTTCGGGTAATAAAGTTATTTTGCCCGGTAGTTCGGTTTATTTTGAAATGAATTTTTGCGGCTTTCCGGAACAGATTTTTATGGAAATACAGGATGGAATAGGAAACAAATATTATTATCAAATCAAGGTGCTTTTGTTGAGCCTGTTGCCGCATATGCCATTTCATGACGGACAGCAAATGTGTCATACAATAAGAGAACTTAAGGAAGTGTCGCAAGAAGAGATGCTCAAAGCAATGCAGGAGGAAAACAATGCCTAACGTTGACCTAAAAGAAAAGAGATTCGAGCAAGATATCGAAGAGTATATGATCCACGAGGGCGGACTGGTGCGGTTTTCGCATCAGGACGAGTACGGAAACTGGATCTACGACCATTTCTTTGACCACGACAAGAATTTGTATACCGGGGTTTTGGCTGATTTTATCAGCAAGTCGCAGCCGCAGGCATGGAAAAGGTACGAGAAACTGTACGGCGAACAGGCTAAGGCGAAACTTGCGGCGAGGTTTGACAAAGAAGTGCAGGATCACGGGCTTATTTACGTATTGCGTAACGGTATTACGGATATGGGGATCAAGCTCAAGGTTTGCTTTTTTAAGCCCGAATCCGAGCTTAACGAATAGGACAACGAACTGTACGAAAAAAACGTAGTTTCGGTTACGCGGCAGTTTTATTTTTCCGCCGCTTCGCACGAAACTATCGATATGGTGCTTTCCGTCAACGGTATCCCGGTAGTCGCTATCGAGCTGAAAAATCAATTTACCAACCAAAATT
Source organism: uncultured Eubacteriales bacterium (assembly GCA_902783025.1). GTDB lineage: Bacteria > Bacillota > Clostridia > Christensenellales > Pumilibacteraceae > RUG12826. The sequence goes on from CACZPH010000068.1 coordinate 6,113, forward strand.
ACAAAAACGCTATCGTTCAGTACAAAAACCGTAACTGCAAGGAAAGCATTTTCAAGCTCAATTACCGTTTTCTCGTTTACTTTGCCGTCGACCATTACGAAACGTGGATGACTACGGCGCTAAAGGGTGAAAGTACGCATTTTTTGCCGTTTAACCAAGGCTCCGAGGGTGCGGGAGTTTCGGGCGGAGCGGGCAACCCCGCCAATCCCGACGGATATTCGACGAGCTACCTTTGGGAAAAGGTGCTTACAAGAGAGTCGCTTCTCGATCTTATACGGAAGTTTATTTCGTTTGTAAAAGAGACCAAAGAAGTAAACGTAGGCGACAAAATGAAAGAAGTTACCGAAGAGAAGCTGCTTTTCCCGCGCTATCATCAGTTTGACGTGGTACATAAGGTGGTCGAAGATATACGGAAAAACGGCCCCGGCAAAAACTATCTAATCGAGCATTCGGCGGGCAGCGGTAAGTCCAACTCGATAGCCTGGATAACGTACAGACTCGCTTCGCTTTTTGACTCCGACAACAAGCCTGTTTTTAATTCCGTGATCGTCGTTACTAACAGAGTCGTTTTGGACTCTCAACTCCAGGACACGATCAACGGCTTTGACCATACGCCCGGACTCGTCGAGGCGATCGACGAAAAGAAAGGCTCCAAAGGTCTAAAAGACGCCATTAACGACAAGAAGAAAATTATTATTTGCACGGTGCAGAAATTCCTTGTCGCGTACAAGGATTTTGCGGACCTTACGGGCAGGAATTTCGCTATACTTATCGACGAAGCGCACCAAGGTCAAAACGGCAAAACCGCGCTTGCTCTCAAGAGCGGATTGCTCGACAAAGAAAAGGCGCTCAAAGATTATGCCGACGAGGAAGGCGTGGACGTGGAAGACCTGACCGAGGGCGACGTGCTGGACAGCCTTATCGCGCAAGGCAAACACTCAAATCAGACGTTTATTGCCTTTACCGCCACTCCCAAGCCCAAAACGCTCGAAGCGTTCGGTTGTGCGACCGGCATGCAAAATGCGGATGGCAAGCAAGTCTATAAACCTTTCCATGTGTATTCGATGCGTCAGGCTGTGCAGGAAGGATTTATCCTTGACGTTCTGCAAGACTATGTGACGATGAAAGAGGCTTTCAGGATCATTAAGGTGACCGACGAAAACCCCGAGCTTATCGAAGGTCCGGCTCAAAAGGCGATAGTAAGGTACTACAAAGAGCACGGTTATACGATAGAGCATAAGACCGAAGTTATTATGTCTACATTTATGGAGTCGGGCATAAAGAAAATAGGCGGTCATGCTAAGGCAATGGTCGTCGCGGACTCAAGACACAACGCGGTAAGATATTTCCGCGCGATAAAAGAGTATATTTCCGCGCACCCCGAATGCAAAAACGTAGGCGTTTTGGTGGCTTTTTCCGGCACGGTAAAGTTTGACGACGAGCCGGACAAGGAATATACCGAGGCTAATCTCAATATCGACGAGTACGGATACTCGATAAACACTGACAAAAAATTCCGTAAGGCGATACGCAGCGACAGGTACCAGATAATGGTGGTCGCGGACAAGTATCAGACGGGTTTTGACGAGCCGTTGCTGCATTCGATGTACGTTGACAAAAAGCTTTCGGGCGTCAGCGCCGTACAGACTTTGTCAAGACTCAACCGAACGGCGCGAGGCAAAGACGACACCTTTGTACTCGATTTCGTAAACACTCAAGGCGAGATTAAAAAGGCGTTTAGTCAATTCTACGAAGACACCGTTCTCGACGGCGTTACGGACTACAATCAGGTTTATGATATTCGCACCAGGATAAACGAGTTTATGCTGTATGACTTTGGCGTAGTGGACGCGTTTTATACCGTGATGAACGAGCAGGGCGGCAAAAAGCAGTCCAACACTACCTCGGGTAAACTTTCGAGTATTATCAAACCGGTAGTCGACAAGTTCTTACAGCTCGACAAAGACAAGCAGTTTTCGTATCGTATGCTTGTCAAAAAATTCAACAAGGCGTATTCTTTTGTCGCTCAACTCGTGCGGATCCACGACGAAGAATTGTTTAAGGAGTATTTGTTTACAAGCAGGCTTATATCGTACTTACCCGTCGATCCTACCGACAAATATTGGCTCGACGACAAAATCAAACTTGAAGTCGAGTCGCTCAAAGAAACTTTCCGCGGCGCGATCGAACTCGAAAACAAAGGAGTTTTCGTGCCGGGTAACGGTACGGGCGCACCGATAAAGCGCAAATCAAAAGACACCTTAGAGCGAATTATCGACAAGGTCAACGAAAAGTACGGCGGAGATTTTACCGACAGCGACAGGGTCGTTATTACCGGAATTATCAATATGTTTATGAAGGACGCGGAAGTCGATAAGTACCGCCAGTACGCTAAGAATAACGATCCCGAAATGTTTATCAACAGCCTTTTCCCGGATAAGTTTAAGGCGATTGTCGCTAAATGTTTTATTGAGAATAACGACGCGTTCAAAAAACTCTACGAAAACTCCGAGTTCCAGGAAAAAGTAATGCATACTATGGGTAAGGAACTCTATGACGTTTTCCGCAAACAAAAAGACAAATAGATTTTTACCACATAGTGCGGCACGGGCCGCGAACGGGAGAGATAAATGAAGATAATTCACTTATCCGATCTGCACCTGGGGAAGCGCGTAAACGAGTTTTCGATGGTGGAGGATCAGAAGGATATTTTAGATAAGATTCTGGCTGTCGTAGCCGGAGAAAAGCCGGACGCGGTGATCATCGCGGGCGACGTGTACGACAAGGGCGTGCCGTCGGGCGAGGCGGTGGGGCTGCTCGACGATTTTTTGGTGAGCCTTTCCGCGCTTACGAAAAACGTTTTCGTCATCAGCGGCAATCACGATTCGGCGGAGCGGCTTGCCTTCGGCGGCAGGCTTATCGCGCCCACGGGAATACGGTTGTCGCCGGTTTACGACGGTGCGGTAGAGCCGATAACGCTGTGCGACGAGTGGGGCGAGGTGGTTTTTTACCCGTTGCCGTTTGTAAAACCCGCCGCGGTACGCAGGTTTTTCGGCGATGAGATTGGGTCGTACACAGACGCGATGCGCGCGATCATCGGCAAAATGAACGTGGATAAAACCAAGCGCAACGTGCTTATTACGCACCAATTCGTGACAGGTTCGCGCCGAACGGAGTCCGAAGAGATCTCGGTGGGCGGAGCGGACAACGTGGACGCGGCGGTTTTCGAGCCGTTCGATTACGTGGCGCTCGGTCATCTTCACGCGCCGCAAACGCTCGAAGGCGGCAAGATCAGGTATTGCGGAACGCCGCTTAAGTATTCTTTTTCGGAGGCAAAAGACGTCAAGTCCGTTACGGTAGTCACGCTGGGCGCAAAGGGGGATTTAAGCATACGCGAAGTGCCGCTTATGCCCCTTCGCGACATGGTTGAGATACGCGGCAAGTACGAGGAACTGACCTTAAAATCGTTTTACGAGCGTACGACTCTTCGCGACGACTACGTGCACGTGACGCTTACCGACGAAGAGGACGTGCCGGACGCCGTCGGCAAACTGCGTGTTATTTATCGCAACCTCATGAAACTCGATTACGACAACGCCCGCACGCGCAAAACCGTCGAGATAGACGGCGCGAAGGACGTGGAAAACAAGTCGCCCTCTCAACTGTTTGGCGAACTTTTCGAGTTGCAGAACAATCAGCCGATGACGGACGAGCAAAACGAACTCATAAACGGGCTTATCGCCAAGGCGTGGGAGGACGAAAAATGAGACCTACCAAGTTAGTTATTTCCGCTTTCGGTCCGTACGCCGGCAAAGTCGAACTCGATCTTGACGCGCTGGGAACTAGCGGGCTGTATCTTATTACGGGCGACACGGGCGCGGGCAAAACGACCATATTCGACGCAATCACGTTCGCGCTTTTCGGCAAGGCGAGCGGCAGAGTACGCGACGCGGATTCTTTTCGCTCGAAGTACGCCGATCCTTCCGCGGAAACCTTTGTCGAACTGTGGTTTACGTACGGCGGCAAAAAGTATTATATCAAGCGCAACCCCGCATATACGCGCCCCAAACTTCGCGGAGACGGCTTTACGCAGGAAAACGCGAGCGTGGAGTTCGAGTTGCCGGACGGGAATACGGCGAGCGGTACGAACTCCGATATCGACAAAAAGATAGTTGAGATTCTGGGGCTTAGCTACAAGCAGTTTTCGCAGATAGCGATGATAGCGCAGGGCGATTTTCTAAAACTTTTGCTCGCGCAGACCAACGACAGAAGAGATATATTCCGCGAAATCTTCAAAACCGCGCCTTATGTAAAACTTCAAAAACTCCTCGGCGATAAAGAGCGCGAAGCGTACGCGCTCGTAGCGGACGCGAAGAACAGCATAAGGCAATACGTATGCGGTATTTCGTGCAAAAGCGCCGAAGACAAAGCGCTCGTCGAGCGCTATAACGCCGGTGCGGCGACTATCGACGAAGTTATCGCGGCTCTTTCAAAAAGCATAGACGAAGACAAGAAGGAAGAGGACGGACTCAAAAAGCAAAAAGAGCAGTCGGGTAAAAAACTCGAAGAATTAAACGCGTTACTCGTCAAAATAAGCGAACGCAAAGCGGACGAGAAAAAACTCGCCGAAGAGCAAACCGCCCTGGAAAACGGCAAGAGAGAACTTATCGGACTTGAGAAAACTCTCGCGGAGAAAAAAAGCCTGATCCCCGCCGCCGAGGAGGCGAAAGCCGCCGCGGTAAAAACAGAGGCGCAGTTCGGCGAATATTCGGCTCTCGACGAAGAGTCCGCGGCCATAAAAGCGCTGAAAGATAAAATCGCGGGCCAAAGCAGCGAGATCGAGAAAAAGGCGAAAACTTACGAATTTGATTTCGAGACGTACACAAACCGCAAAACGGAATTTGAGAAACTGGGCGGCGTGGAAGCCGAGTTCGTCGCGGCAAATCGCGACGTGCAAAACGCGCTGAAAGAGTACGACGAGATCGCCGGGCTTCTGAACAGCATCAAAGAGTATTCGCGCGAAAAGAAGTCGCTTGACGACGCCCAAAAAGATTTATCCGTTCTTTTGGTCAAGCTAAAAGAACAATCCGACGAGTACGCGACGAAGGAATATGCTTTTTTCGCCGAGCAGGCGGGTATTCTCGCCGAAAAACTCGTCGAAGGCAAGCCGTGTCCGGTTTGCGGGTCGCTCACGCACCCGAGCAAAGCGCGCAAGTCCGCTTCCGCGCCGTCCGAGAGCGAACTCAAAGCGGCGAAAGACGACCTGGATAATACGCGCGAGAGAGCGGAGAAGATAAGCAAAGACTGGGCGGCAAGAGAGTCCGCGCTAAAAGAAAAAGGCAATTCCATCGCCAAGGAACTGATCAGGCACGGCATAGAAGCGACTTTTGACGACGCGGCGGAAAAAACGGCGAAGGCGTTGTCGGACTTAAAAGAAAAAGGTTTGGTTTTGCGTCAGCTTTGCAATAGGCTCGATGAGAACGTTAAGAGGCGGAATAAGCTCGCGCTCGCTCTGCCAGGCGAAGAAAAGGCGATCGCCGAAAGCAAAACCGCTTTGGATTCTCTGCAGGCGGACAAAAAAAGCAACGAACAATTACTTGAAGAGAAAGAGAAACAATACGAAGCGCGGCGGAGCAAGTTGGCTTTCGCAAGCCTTGCTCAGGCAAAGGACGAAGTAAAACGCCTCGGCGGCGTTGCCGACGGTATAATGGGCGAATGCGACAAGGCGCAAGCAGACTTTAGCGACTGTAAGGAAAAAATATCCGCGCTTATATCGGCGATCGCGACTCTTTCCGAGCGCGTCAAAAACGCTCTGGAGTCGGACGAAGCGAGTCTTATAGCCGAAAAAACCGCCACCGATAGCGCGATAGCGGAGTACGAAAACGGGATCAAGGAGATTTATTCGCGCCGCGTAGCCAACGAAAAAGCGCTGAAGAATATCAGTTCGCGCGTAAGAGATCAATCCGCCGCCGAAAAGCAATACGTACAGATCAAACTTCTGTCCGATACGGCTAACGGAATGCTTAACGGCAAGGAAAAGATCACGCTCGAAACTTACGTGCAGACGACTTACTTCGACCGCATAATAGAGCGCGCCAACGTGCGCTTTATGAAGATGTCGTCCGGTCAATACGAGCTGGTAAGGCGCAAAGAAGCCCTGAGCCTCAACGGCAAAACGGGGCTCGATCTCGACGTAATAGACCACTACAACGGCTCCACGCGCGCGGTGAGCACGCTTTCGGGCGGCGAATCCTTCAAGGCTTCGCTCTCGCTCGCTTTGGGGCTGTCGGACGAGATCCAGTCGTCCGCGGGCGGCATAAGACTTGACACGATGTTCGTCGACGAAGGTTTCGGCTCGCTCGACGGCGAATCTTTGGAGCAGGCGATAAGCACGCTCGTTTCACTTTCGGGCGGCAACCGTCTCGTGGGAATAATTTCGCACGTTCCCGCGCTCAAAGACCGTATCGACAAACAGATCGTCGTGACCAAGGAGCGCGCCGGCGGCAGCAAAGCGGAAATAATAGTATAACAAAAAACCCTCGGCGGCGACCGAGGGTTTTTTGTTAGATATTACTTATTGCTTTTACTTGAGTTACATGATTTACAAAGTAATTGAGCATTATTGTTTGAAGTTTTGCCGCCACGGCTCCATGGAATTATATGGTCAATTTCAAATTCGTTAAAAGAAAACTCTTTATTGCAGCATGGACATATTTTTTTACCTTTGGTAAATCCATTTTTTAAGTTTATATATAAGTTTTGTTTTGTTTCTGGAGTAAAAAATCTTCTACTATCAAGCCCTGTGCAATTATAGCAGTTCAGTATTTCTTTATAAAAAGATTCTTTACTTGGTGCTATTTTTAATTCCCCGTTATTATTGTATAGATTAAATAAACTGATTATTTTTTCTTTATTAAGTACCCAGGATTTAATTAGTGGTTCGTTGCCAATGTTTTCTAATACTATCTTAGCCAAAATGTAATAATCAGTTTTATAGTCGCCAAATATTTTCAAGGTTATGTTAAGTAGAGTATCGATTTTACCTTTCAGACCATTTACAAAAGATTGATTTCTATTATGCCGTATATAATCTTCAACATTTTCCGTGTAAAGTTTAAGCGCCTTGATGCAGTTTTCGCCTCGCATACTTTTTCCAAAAAAGAGTTCTTCGATTGGTGAAAGAGTTGCCCCCCAGTTTCCCAATTCTTCAACAAAAGAACCTTGATATAGGGCATTGTATATTTCAAACTCTTTCAATGCTACGGCTGTGGTATTAATTCTTTTAAAAGTTGCTATTTTTTCCTCATAGACTCCCTTGCAAACAATAACTGGAACTTCATAGTTTTCAAATTCTGCCGTTTCCATGTGATCTATAAAAAAGTTGTAATGCAAACCGGGAAAATAATTAGGATTATTATATAGTCTCATCACCGTTATTCTTTGTTTGCCGTCAATTACGTCGTATGTATCATTACAATTATCCCACAAATAGATGGCCGGAATAGGTATTTTTTTCTGTATGCTGTCCAATAAAAACTTTGCTTGTTCATGACTGTAAATATACTTTCGTTGCATATTTATATTTGTCAAGTATTTTTTATCGTCTAACAAATCTCTTATTCTTCTAATTTCAATTCTGTATTCCATCTTATTTTTTTCTCCTAATAATAATCCTTCTAAATGTTTTTTTCCCCTTAATCTTGGGAACTTCACCATATGCTGGAGTAGTGTCTACTATCTCGAATTGGTGGGGATTGTACTTTTCAAGAAAGCTTATTGGCACCCCCATATTCCCAAAATAGTTATCAGGAATCAGTTTTGTTTTTGGAATCTCGATGGCGTTGTAATTGTCGTATTTTTCAAAAGAGGATATGTCTTGAGGGTGAAGAATCATAAAGGACTGTGATTCTCTATATGAAACCTCTAAATTTGTATACCAACAAGCAAATCCAAGTTTTTTCGTTTTGCCTTTTGAATCCATAAAACACTTTGGATGATTATACCCAAACCATATTTTATTTTGCATAAAGTACGAACACCAAGACCTGCTTGCTATTTCATTTTCGTTGCCTATTATTAAAAACTTTTTATCATTATCAATAATTGTTTTAAGGAATTCTGTCAGGAGACTGAATGGTGGATTTGTGACAACGATATCGCTTTTTTTTAGTATATTTAAACACTCTTCGCTTCTAAAGTCTCCATTACCCTTAAGTTGTTTTTTTAATACTTTATTGATTGAAGGGTTATAAACCCAATGATGTGCTATACCTGTCTTGTCATCATTTATACTATCATTAAGTTCCATAATATCCCATACTGTAATTTGACCAAAGGAGCGTTCGGTATTAGCGAAATTGGTAAAATGTGCTTCCTTTATCCCTAATTTTTTTCCCCATTTTACAAAAAATTTAAAAAAACTACTCCATGTAGGATCGTCGCAATTACAGTAAATTACTTTATCCTTAAATTGAGTTAAATCGTAAGTGGAGATTTCGTTTTCTATATCATTCATAAACGTATAGAATTCATCATTTTTTAAATCTCTTGATTTTTTCAGTGATTCATTTGCCATTTTTTTACCTCACAAAACAATAGTGATTGTATTATATCACTAAAGTTAAAGCAATGCAATACTAAAGTTATAATATTTTCAAAAAAAATTTACTATTATATAACTATAGTTTTGTTTTTTGTGGGGTATAATTATGGATATGTCGGACGTAGGCAACCGTATCAAGGAGCTGAGGATACGCAAAGGGTGGACTCAAAACCGTCTTGCGACCGAAGCGGGAATTTCGCCTACTTATATTTACCAATTAGAGTCTGGGCAAAAAAGCCCCACTATCGAATACTTAAGTCATATTTGCTTTGCGCTCGGAGTGACTCTCGGCGAATTCTTTGACGACGGGACAAAAGCGGAAAGGCGCGTGGAAAACCTCAGCGAAGAGCAAAAAAGACTTCTTGAAGAATTTTTGAAAAGTTTATAACGAAACAACGACGAGCGCTCGGCTGGCGGGCGTTCGTTTTTCGTATTTCGATTGACATACGGAAAGGTATGGCGTAAACTTAATTATTTCGAGGCGATGTCCGGCGAAAATTGCTACGAAAAGCGGCAATATTGACACAAAACGCAGGTTTCGGCGCGCCAAAACGTGGTATAATAAAGCAAAACGGTATACAAGGAGAAAAATATGCTCGTTCAGCGAATAAACTGGCTTTATCCCGGCCGCGAGGCAGGAACGAAGTTTTATGAGGACATGAAGGACAAGTACCCGCAAAGTTTCGACGAAGTGTGGGTGACCACGCTGCCGGGATTTCCGCCGCTCGTCAAGCACGAAGAATGCGCGAAGTGGTTTTTGCCGTTCGTAAAGCAAATGCGCAAGCGCGGAGTAGGCGTTTCGCTTCAACTCGCCAACAGCATAGGACACGGGGATTATATGGCGGACGAATACGACTGTTCGGCGCTCTCCGACGATCCCAAAGTACGCAAAATGGTGGGCGAAAACGGCGAGAAGGCAAAGCATTGTTATTGCTGGCGCGGCAAAGCGTTTCGCAAATACACCCGACGCGTGGTTTCTTTGTACGCTCGCGTCGTCAAGCCCGATAAATTCTGGATAGACGACGATTTCCGAGCGAGAAGCCACTGGCCGGTCGGTTTCGGCTGTTTTTGTCCCGACTGCATAAGGGAATTCAATAGACGACACGGCACGCGCTACACGCGCAAAACGCTGGTAAAAACGATTCTGTCCGACGATCTCGATACGCGCGACAAGTGGGTAGAATTCGTGCGCGACGGGCTCGCGTCGCTTATGCGCGAGGTTTGCGAGGCGCTGCATAAAGTTTCGCCGGATACCGAATTCGGGTACCAGAACTGCGATAACGGAAGTTACGACGGGTACGGGTACAAGTATCTTTTCGACGAAATGAAAGCGGTAAACGGCAAAGCGCCGCATTTCAGGGCGGGCGCGGGCTACTACGACGATCACGACTTGAGCCAAATGATCTACAAGGGGTTGCGGCTTGCTTATCAGCATTCGATGCTGCCGTATCACGGCGTGCTCAGTCCGGAGATAGAATGCGTACCCAATACGGCGTACGGCAAGAGCGTGGCGGGCATAATGCTCGAAACGTCGTTTTATCTCTCGCTCGGCGCGGACGATATTACGTACAACGCCATGGACGATACCCACGATCCTTTCTCGTGGCACGAGATAAAATTCCGCGAGTTCGAAAAGCATCGTCCGTACTGGGAAAAACTCGGCGCGGCGAGCAAAATCACAAAAGCGACCGGAATCAGGTACTTTACGTCCGAGCGCGCGTTCGACAAGCCTCTTTCCGAAGGCGCGACGCTAAACGACCTCAACGCCGAAAAACAAGCGGAGTGCTACGAACTTTTCGCCGACGGTATTCCGCTCAAGTACGACCGCTGTCGCGGCGACGTGATCCTTCTGCATCCGGAAGTGGCGAAGATACTGAGTAAGGACGAATTCGACGCTTTGAGGCGCGAAAAGGTCATAACCTGCGGCGAAAGCGTGAATATTCTCAAAAAAAGAGGCTTTTCTCTTCCTTTTTCCGCCGAGCCGCTCGACAAAACCGTCGCGGGCGCGGTTTACGAAAAGTACGAAAGCTTTGCCGCGCAGAGGGAAATAAAGGAGTTTTACGAGTCCTATTATACCAAGGGCAGGTTTTGCCCGCACGCGCTTAGCGGCGAAACCGTCGAGGTACTGGGCAGATACGAAAGCCGTACGCCTTACGGGAAGGAAGCGCAAGGCAAAACGGCGACCGCGATCTATTCGCTCGGCGAAGGCGGCGAGTGGGCGGTTTTCGGGTATTCGCTGTGGAAGCCCGTCAAGACGATAGCCGAGCGCGAGCGCATACTCGACGTTTACGATTATTTGACCGGCAAGGCGCCGGCGAGAATACTCTTTTGCGGCAAAGCCGGGCTTTCGATACGCGCGGACGCCGACGGAAAAACGCGCGCTGTAAGCGTGCTTAATTGCACCGCGGGCGTAATGCGGGACGTAAAAGTTTTCGTCAAAGAGCCTTACGGGAGCGAAACAACCTTTTGGGGCACGAACGAGGAAAGACAAAGTCTGTCGCGCGAGAGCGCGGACGGCGGAAGCGTAGTCGCAATGCCGGAAGTTTTGCCCTGGTCGGTCGCGACGGTGTTTTTCGACTAGTCGGTCAGACGCGCGCGACCGTAAAATATATTTAAAGAAGTGGCGATAAGGCGCGGCGAAATATTTGACAAAGCCGCGCTTTTGTGCTAAACTATCAGCATAAACGAAGCGTTTTTTCTGTTACTGACGGAGAAGTGGAGCACCACACGGGAACGGAAAAAATTTTTACCGCGAGTATTTCGCACGCCGACCGTCTGGGCACGCTTATTTCAATAGAGATAAGTGCGCCCTTTTCAATTTTTTTGGAGGCAGTTTATGAAGAAAGTAGCGATAATCATGGGCAGCGACAGCGATCTTCCCGTAGCGGAAAAGGTTTCGACCGCGCTCGCCGAACTCGGCGTACCTTACGAGGCGCACGTATTTTCGGCGCACCGCACGCCCGAAGAAGCCGCGGCCTTCGCCGCGGGCGCGCGCAAAAACGGATTCGGCGCGATAGTGGCGATAGCGGGGCTTGCGGCGCACCTTGCGGGCGCGCTTGCGGCTCGCACGACGTTGCCGGTAGTCGGCGTTCCGTGCAAGGGCGGAGCCTTCAACGGTCTGGACGCGCTTTTGTCCACCGTTCAGATGCCGAGCGGAATCCCCGTCGCGACGGTAGCGGTCGACGGGGGCAGGAACGCGGCTTTGCTTTGCGCGCAGATCTTGGCCGTGAGCGACGAGGCTCTGGCGGCGAAACTCGACGCGTTGAGAAAAGAAGAAGCCGAAAAAGTCCTTGCCAAAAACGCCGCCGTGGAGCAAAAACTCAACGGCTGATAACAAGCAAATACAATTTAATAAGGAGAACGAATATGATTCAGAAAACCGAACAGTTGTACGAAGGAAAGGCGAAGAAGGTTTTCGCCACCACCGATCCCGATCTCGTCATCGTGTCCTACAAGGACGACGCGACGGCTTTCAACGGCGCGAAGAAAGGCACGATAGTCGGCAAAGGCGTAGTCAACAACCGTATGAGCAACTACCTTATGGAGAAGCTTACTAAGGAAGCCGGCGTTCCCACTCACTACGTAGAGGAACTTTCCGAGCGCGAAACTTTGGTAAAGCGCGTAAAAATCGTTCCGCTCGAGGTCATCGTAAGGAATATCGCGGCGGGTTCGCTCGCAAAGCGTCTCGGCCTTGCCGAAGGCACGCCTCTTAAGCGCACCGTACTCGAATATTGCTACAAGTGCGACGCGCTCGACGATCCCATGGTCAACGAATATCATATTCTCGCTATGGAATACTGCACGAAAGAGGAACTCGACACGATAGCCTCGCTCGCGCAGAAAATCAACGACTATCTCAAGGCTTACTTTGCGTCCATCAACGTCGAACTCGTCGACTTCAAGCTCGAATTCGGCAAGACCAAGGACGGCAAAATCGTGCTTGCGGACGAGATCTCTCCGGACACCTGCAGGTTCTGGGACGCGACCACGCACGAAAAACTCGACAAGGACAGATTCCGTCGCGACATGGGCGGAGTGGAAGACGCATACAAAGAAATGATGAAGCGCGTTTTGGGCTAAGCCTGAAGCGTATAAAACGTACTGCGAAAATGCGGTACGTTTGCTTTTTTTAGAAGAAGCGGACGTAAAGTTCGCGTTTCCGAATAAGATATTTTACATTAAGGAGTTATTACTATGGGCGCATTTTTCGGAATCGCATCTACCAAAGATTGTCTGTCCGACGCATTTTTCGGCACGGATTACCACTCGCACCTCGGGACCAAGAGCGGCGGACTCGCGGCTTACGATCCCGAACTCGGACTTCAGCGCAAGATCCACAACATAGGCAACGCGCCTTTTCGTACGAAATTCGAGCACATCTTCGAGGAAATGCGCGGCAAAACGGTCATCGGCTGCATAAGCGACAGCGATCCTCAGCCGCTGATGATCAAGTCGCGGCTCGGCGTTTACGCTATCTGTATGGTCGGCGTTATACAAAACAGCGAAAAACTCGTGAGCGAGTACCTCAACGAGGCGGGCGGGCATTTTTGCGTGTCCACCGGCGCGGCGTACAACGCGACCGAACTCGTCGCGGCGCTCATCGACCGCAAGAACAGTTTTGCCGAGGGTATAAAGTTCGCTCAGGATCGGATAGACGGCACGGCTTCGATACTTATCCTTACCGGCGACGGAAGACTTATTACCGCGCGCGACAAAATGGGCAGACTTCCCGTGCTTATCGGCAAGCGCGACGACGGCTATTGCGTGTCTTTCGAGTCGCACGCTTATCAGAAACTCGACTTCGAAGATTTCCTCGAACTCGGTCCGGGAGAGGTCTGCGAAGTTACGTCCAAGGGCGTAAAGCAACTTTGCCCGCCCGGTAAAGAAATGCGGGTTTGCGCGTTTTTGTGGACGTATTACGGCTATCCCACTTCCAACTACGAGGGACGCAACGTCGAGCAAATGCGTATGGAAGACGGCAGACTTCTTGCCGAGCAGGACGAGAAAAACGGCTTTACCAAGCTTGATCTCGATTACGTGGCGGGAGTGCCCGATTCGGGTACGCCGCACGCGATAGGTTATGCCAACCGCAGCGGAGTGTCGTTCGCCCGTCCGTATATCAAATACACGCCCACCTGGTCGAGAAGTTTTATGCCGCCCGTCCAGTCCGACAGGGATCGCATAGCGAAAATGAAACAGATCCCCGTCAAGGAACTCATCAAGGACAAACGGTTGCTGTTTGTCGACGACTCGATAGTCCGCGGCACGCAACTTAAGGAAACGGTGGAGTTTTTGCGTTCCAACGGCGCCAAAGCGGTGCATATGCGCTCGGCTTGCCCGCCGATAATGTTCGGCTGCAAGTTTCTCAATTTTTCGCGCTCGACGTCGGATATGGAACTGATAGCGCGCAGGACGATTTTCGAACTCGAAGGCGAAGAGGGCTTTAAGCATCTCGAAGAATACAGCGACTCGAATACCGAGCGCGGCAAGGCAATGCGCAAAGCTATTTGCGACAAATTCCACTTCGATTCGCTCGAATTCCAGTCGCTCGACAACGTAGTCAAGGCTATCGGCGTCGATAAATGCAAACTTTGCACGTACTGCTGGAACGGCAAAGAATAATAAGGAGATAACATGAACGAAAAATCAAGATCCGAGTCTTACGCCAAGGCGGGCGTGGACATTACCGCCGGATACAAAGCGGTGGAACTTATGAAAAAACACGTCGCTCGCACGATGACGAGCGGCAGCGCGGACGTAATAGGCGGCTTCGGCGGGCTGTTTTCGCTCGACCTTACCGGCTATACTTCGCCGGTACTCGTTTCGGGCACGGACGGCGTAGGCACCAAACTCAAGCTCGCTTTTCTTATGGACAAGCACGATACGGTGGGTATCGACTGCGTGGCGATGTGCGTCAACGACGTAATTTGCTGCGGAGCAAAGCCGCTTTTCTTTCTCGATTATATCGCCTGCGGCAAAAACTATCCCGAGAAGATCGCCTCGATAGTGGCGGGCGTTGCGGAAGGCTGCGTTCAGTCGGGCAGCGCGCTTATCGGCGGCGAAACGGCGGAAATGCCCGGATTTTACCCTGTCGACGAGTACGATCTCGCCGGGTTTTCGGTGGGAATAGTCGACAGGAGTAAAGTGATCGACAAAAACTCGATGAGAGAAGGCGACGTTATGCTCGCGCTTCCCTCGTCCGGCGTACACTCCAACGGTTTTTCGCTCGTGCGTAAAGTTTTCGACGTCGAAAACTGCGATCTCAAAGCGCCCCGAAGCGAACTTGGCGGCAAGTCGCTCGGCGAAACGCTTCTTACCCCCACCCGCATTTACGTAAAGCCCATGCTCGCGCTCTTCGACAAAGTGAAAGTTAAGGGCGTGTCGCACATTACGGGCGGCGGATTTTACGAGAATATTCCCCGCTCCATACCCGACGGGCTCGGCGTGGTGATAGAGAAAAAGAACGTAAGAGTTTTGCCGATATTCAAGCTTATTCAAAGTCGCGGCGGCATCGACGAGAGAGATATGTACAACACGTTCAATATGGGCGTAGGCATGAGCGTGGTAGTGGACGAAAAAGACGTTCCGCTCGCGCTCGAGACGTTGAGAAATAACGGCGTAGACGCGTACGTACTGGGCAAAGTCGTAAAGTCGGACGAAAAGATCACTATCAAATAACGGAGAAAAATATGAAAGCAAAAGTTGCCGTACTCGTTTCGGGCGGAGGCACCAACCTCCAGGCGATACTCGACAAGACGGGCTCGGTCATCACCTCGGCAGTCGTCGAAGTCGTGATAGCCGACAATCCCGACGCGTACGCCTTAGAGCGTGCGAAAAAAGCCGGTATAGCCGCCGTCGTCGTAGACAAGCGCGCGATAGGCGACAGGCAAAAGTTCGAAGAGCGCATAATAGAAGAGTTAGAGAGCAGGAAGATAGATTTTATCGTGCTTGCGGGCTTTTTGTCGATACTGAGCGCTTCTTTTACGCGCAGATACGATAAGAGAATAATCAACGTCCACCCTTCGCTCATACCGTCGTTTTGCGGTAAGGGATTTTACGGGCTCAAGGTCCACGAAGCGGCGCTTGATTACGGCGTTAAGGTGACCGGCGCGACCGTGCATTACGTCAACGAGATCCCCGACGGCGGCGAAATAATCCTTCAGCAGCCCGTTTTCGTCGAAGACGGCGACACGCCCGAAGTTTTGCAAAGGCGCGTAATGGAGCAAGCCGAATGGATAATTCTTCCGCGCGCGGTCGAGATAGTGGCTAAGAGATTTATCAAAGGAGAATAGTATGAACGTTTATCAGCTCAAAACTTTACAAGAAGCGGTAAAGGGCAATCCTTACGTGGGAAGAGGCATAATCCTCGGCTTTACGCCGTCGAAAAAAGCGGTCGGCGCGTACTTTATTATGGGCAGGAGCGCCAACAGCCGCAACCGCGTGTTTACCGTCAAGGGCGGCGAAGTGTTTACCGAGCCTTTCGACAGCAGTAAGGTCGAAGATCCGTCGCTTATCATTTACGCGGCGGTGCGCTCTTACGGAAATTCGCTTATCGTCACCAACGGCGATCAGACCGATACGATTTACGAAGGACTTAAAGAAGGCAAGACCTTTTCGCAGGCGCTTGCCTGCCGTAAATTCGAGCCGGATTCGCCCAACTTTACGCCAAGAATAAGCGGGATCGTCAACTTCGCGGGCAAGAATACCGACTACGAAATGAGCATTCTCAAGTCCGCCGACGAAAAAGGGAGCGCGTGCAACAGGTTTACTTTCTCGTACTCTCCTATCGCCGGCGTAGGGCATTTTATTCACACTTACGTTACCGACGGCAGTCCTTTGCCGACTTTTCAGGGCGAGCCGGAGCGCGTGGCTATTCCCGAAGATATCGACTCTCTTACACAAGAGCTGTGGAATAACCTCGACGAAAACAACAAGATCTCGCTTTACGTGCGCTACATAGACGTAGAGAGCGGCAAGTACGAAGAAAGACTTGTCAACAAAAACGCATAAGGAGCCTTATATGAACGAATTTTCTTTGAAATACGGATGCAACCCTAACCAAAAGCCCGCGCGTATCTTTATGGCGGACGGAAGCGATCTCCCGCTCGAAGTCCTCAACGGCAGGCCCGGATATATCAACTTTCTCGACGCGCTCAACTCGTGGCAGCTCGTAAGAGAAATAAAGGAAGCGACCGGCTTCGTCGCGGCGGCGTCGTTCAAGCACGTTTCGCCCGCCGGCGCCGCGATAGGCAAAGTTTTGCCGCCCGACCTCAAGAAATCGTGCTTCGTGGACGATATCGAAGGACTCGACGACTCTCCGATAGCGTGCGCTTACGCAAGGGCGAGAGGAGCGGACAGAATGTCGTCTTTCGGCGACTGGATAGCGCTCTCCGACGAGTGCGACGAGATCGCGGCGAGAGTGATAGCGCGCGAAGTCAGCGACGGCATAATAGCGCCCGCGTACTCGGCTAAGGCGCTCGAAATACTCAAAGGCAAGCGCAAAGGCGCGTACAATATCGTAAAGATAGATCCCTCTTACGTTCCCGAAAAGACCGAACGCAAGCAGGTTTTCGGCGTGACGTTCGAGCAGGGCAGAAACGACTACAAGATTTCCAAAGAACTTCTTACGAATATCGTTACGAAAAACAAAGACCTTCCCGAAGATAAAGCGATCGATATGATAATCGCTCTCATCACGCTCAAGTACACGCAGTCCAATTCGGTTTGCTTTGCGTGCGACGGACAGGCTATCGGCGTGGGAGCGGGACAGCAGTCGCGCATACATTGCACCCGCCTTGCCGCGAGCAAAGCGGATTTGTGGAACCTTCGCCGCAGCGAAAAAGTCCTTTCGCTCGACTTTTTGCCTTCCGTCGGAAGACCGGACAGGAACAACGTCGTCGACTTGTATCTTTCCGACTACGACAGCGACGAAGTTCTGGCGGACGGCAACTGGCAGAAGTATTTCGCCACTCGTCCCGAGCCGTTTACGAGAGCGCAAAAGGACGAATATCTGTCGCGTATAAGCGGCGTAACGCTTGCGTCCGACGCGTTTTTCCCGTTCTCGGACAATATCGACAAGGCGGCCAAGAGCGGCGTAAAATACGTCGTTCAGCCGGGCGGCTCTATCCGCGACGATCTCGTTATCGAAGCGGCGGACAAGTACGGTATGGTAATGGCGTTTACCGGAATGCGCCTTTTCCATCACTAAAATAAAGGAGAAATGTTATGAACTTTTTTGACGAACTCAAAGACTACGACGAGGAAGTGTATTCGGCTTGCGCGCTCGAACTCGAACGCCAGCGCCATAACGTCGAACTCATCGCTTCCGAAAACATCGTTTCCAAGGCGGTTTTGCTCGCCGCCGGGACCGTGCTTACCAACAAATACGCGGAGGGCTTTCCTTCCAAGCGCTACTACGGCGGCTGTCAGTACGTCGACGTGGTGGAGCGCATAGCGATAGAGCGCGCCAAGAAGCTTTTCGGCGCCGAACACGCCAACGTTCAGCCCCACTCGGGCGCAAGCGCGAACCTTGCGGTTTTTTACGCGTTGCTTAATCCCGGCGATACCGTAATGGGACTTAATCTCGCGCACGGCGGACACCTTTCGCACGGCTCGCCCGTCAATATTTCGGGCAAATATTTCCACGTCGTTCCCTACAACGTTTCGCCCGATACCGAAACGCTCGACTACGACGAAATGCGCCGCATAGCGCTCGAATGCAAGCCCAAGCTCATAGTAGCCGGCGCGAGCGCGTATTCGCGCATAATAGACTTTAAGAAAATACGCGAGATAGCCGACGAAGTCGGCGCGTACTATATGGTTGATATGGCGCACATCGCGGGACTCGTGGCGGCGGGGCTTCATCCCTCGCCCGTACCCTACGCGGACGTAGTCACCACCACTACGCACAAGACTTTGCGCGGACCGCGCGGCGGACTTATTCTTTGTAAAGAAGAACTCGCCGCCAAGATCGACAAGGCTATTTTCCCCGGCACGCAGGGCGGCCCGCTCGAGCATATCATCGCCGCTAAAGCGGTCGCTTTCGGCGAAGCGCTCAAGCCCGAATTCAAAGAATACCAGAAGCAGATCATTCTCAACGCCAAAGCGCTGTGCAAGGCGCTGACGGACGAAGGCTTCCGTATCGTTTCGTCGGGCACGGACAACCACCTTATGCTTATCGATCTGCGCCCGTTCGGCATTACCGGCAAGGAGATGGAAACGCGGCTCGACGAAGTGCATATCACCGTAAACAAAAACGCTATCCCCAACGACCCGCAAAAGCCCACCGTTACGAGCGGTATCCGCGTGGGAACGCCCGCCGTTACGACGAGAGGCTTTAAGGAAAAAGAAATGGTCAAGATAGCCAAGTGGATAAAGCTCGTCGCGACGGACTTTGAAAACAACAAGGATAGAATCACAGCGGAAGTCATCGCGACCTGCGACGAGTTCCCGATCTACGAATAAAACGGAGAATGATATGAAAGTACTCGTAGTGGGCGGCGGCGGAAGAGAACACGCCGTAATAAAAGCCATTAAGAAAAATCCGGCGGTTGAGCAGATTTTCGCGCTCCCCGGCAACGGCGGCATAGCGCGCGACGCGGTTTGCGTTCCGATAGGCGCCAAGGAGATCGACAAAATAGTCGATTTCGCCGTATCTCACGCTATCGATTACGCGATAGTAACGCCCGACGATCCGCTCGTTCTGGGCGCGGTGGACGCGCTCGAGGCAAAGGGGATCAGGTGCTTCGGTCCGCGCAAAAACGCGGCCGTCATAGAGGGCAGCAAGGCTTTTTCGAAAGAACTTATGCGCAAGTACGGCATTCCTACCGCAAAATGCGAGATCTTTACCGACGTAAACGCCGCCTTAAAGTACGTAAGGAGCCAGACGCCGCCTATCGTAGTCAAGGCTGACGGCTTAGCGCTCGGCAAAGGCGTGATCATAGCCAAGACGACGGAAGAAGCCGAGGACGCGCTAAAGTCCATGATGGTGGACAAAGTCTTCGGCGAGAGCGGATCGAGAGTGGTCATAGAAGAGTTTTTGGAAGGGCCGGAAGTTTCGGTTTTGTCCTTTACGGACGGCAAAACCGTCGTACCGATGGTTTCGTCGATGGATCACAAACGCGCGCTTGACGGCGACGAGGGCCTCAATACGGGCGGCATGGGCACGATAGCGCCCAATCCCTACTACACCGCCGAAGTCGCGGACAGGTGTATGCGCGAAATATTTCTGCCCACGATGAGAGCGATGAACGCCGAGGGCAGGACCTTTAAGGGCTGTCTGTATTTCGGACTTATGCTGACGAAAAACGGGCCCAAAGTCATCGAATACAACTGCCGTTTCGGCGATCCCGAAACGCAGGTAGTTTTGCCGCTTCTTAAGTCCGATCTTCTTACCGTCATGCAGGCGGTCACGGACGGAAAACTCAACGAAACGCGAGTCGAGTTTTCTTCCGGCGCGGCGTGCTGCGTGATTATGGCGTCAAAGGGCTATCCCGTCAGATACGAAA
>CACZPH010000069.1 GCA_902783025.1 uncultured Eubacteriales bacterium
ACTTATCGCTTCTCTTTCCGAAACCATAAAGGAACTCGGCGACGCCAAAACCAAACTCACGATGAAAAAAGGCGGCGTCGACGCTAAAATAGATACTATTACGTACGATATGCACGCGGGAGACATTTATCTCGCCAAAGCGGAAGAAGCGGTAAGCAAGATAGCCGGCATAGTGGACGACAGGCGCAGAGAAAAAGTCGATCTCGAACTCGAACTCGAAAAGAAAGCGGGCAGGCTTTCCGAAATAACCGAAGATATTCAGGGCGTAGGCAAACTCGAAGAGACTATCGCTACCGCGCGCAAAAACGCGGAACAAGCCGAAAAAGAAAACTCCGAAGGTCACGACGAGCTCAAGGCGAAGCGCGACGGTTTTTACAAGGAATTCAACGACGCGCGCGTATCGTGCGCCGCTGTCGAAAACGCCATCAACACGGCAAAGGCCGATATCGACAGGCTTGAAGAAAACGTAAACAATTCGACCGCGCAGATCGAAACCAATTCGATCAAGATCACGCAGGACAAAGAAGCTATCGACGACATCAACGAGAGATTGAGTTACGTCGGAAAGGTCGATCAGACCGTAGCGCTTGCCAGAATAGAGGAGATCAAAAAGCAGCTTTCGCATTTCGACACGTACAAAGCGGATCTCGGCGTTCAGGTAAGCAAGTCCAACGAGAGCCGTACGGCGCTCACTACGCAGATACAGGATCTTAACGGCAAAAAGAGCCAGGAAGAGTATATGCTCGTTCGGGTCGACGCGGATATCGAACAAATGCAGCAAAAAATCCTTGAGGATTATCATCTCGAGTACGCCGATTGCTTACCGTATCGGGTGGAGAATTACGATCTCGAAAAAGGTCTTGCCGAGACTTCAACCCTCAAGAGTCAGATGAGCAGGCTCGGCAACGTCAACGTTGACGCCATCGAGCAATCGAAGGACGTCCTTGCCGAATACGAGAATCTTAACACTCAACGCGACGATCTCGAAAAAGCGGCTCAGGATTCCGAGATCATTATCAAGTCGATGTCCGAAGAAATGCTGTCGACCTTTAACGAGGAATTTGAAAAGATCAGAGTAAACTTCATCAAGATATTCAAAGAACTTTTCAACGGCGGCGAAGCGGATCTTCAGATCATTGACGACGGAGACGACCCCTTGCAGGCAGGTATCGAAATTCTCGCTTCTCCTCCGGAAAAGAAGATCAAAGCGAAGTCGATCCAGCTTTTGTCGGGCGGCGAACAGGCGCTTACCGCGATCGCGATACTTTTCTCGATACTCAGGCTCCGTCCGATGCCGTTCTGTATTCTCGACGAAATAGATTCGGCGCTTGACGACGCCAATTCGGGAAGGTTTGCCAAGTATCTTAAGAGATTCAGCAAAGAAACGCAGTTTATCGTCATTACGCACCGTAAGCCCACAATGGAACTTGCGGACAACCTTTACGGCGTAACGATGGAAGAGCCGGGAGTAAGTAAAATCGTGTCCGTCCGCCTCAGCGAAGCGACGGCGCTCGCGGAAGACGATAAGAACGCGAAACGCATTTCCGGATAAGGAGTAAACATGGGAATTTTTGCAAAAATAAAAGCCGGACTCAAGAAGACGAAAGACGTCATCGCTTTCAAACTCAACAAGTTATTTACAGGCGGCGTGCTTGACGACGAGTTCTACGAAGAACTCGAATACGCGCTTCTCTCGTCCGACGTCGGAGCGGTCGCGACCGAGCGTCTTCTCGACGAATTGAAGGCCGCCGTAGACAAAAAACTTTTGCGCGACAGAAGCCAGGTCAAGGACGAATTGAAAGAAATAATGCGCGAGATACTCGATGAAAACGAGATGCCTTCGTACGAGTATCCTCTTATTCTTATGGTTTCGGGCGTAAACGGCGTAGGTAAGACTACCGCGCTCGGAAAGCTTGCCAAGAAGTTCAAAAGCGAAGGAAAGAGCGTTATGCTTGTCGCGGCGGACACTTTCCGCGCGGCGGCAGCCGATCAGCTCGAAATATGGGCAAAGCGCGCCGACGTCAGAATAGTCAGACAAGCCGAAGGCGCCGATCCCGGATCCGTTGTGTATGACGCGCTTCAGAGCGCAAAGAGCCACAACACGGACGTAATACTCATCGATACGGCGGGCAGACTCCAGAATAAGAAAAATCTTATGGAGGAACTCAAAAAGATAACGCGTATCGTAAACCGCGAAATGCCCGACGCCGCGTACTACAATTATATCGTGCTCGACGCCACAACCGGACAAAACGCCGTAAGTCAGGTCGAGGCTTTTAACGAGGCGGTCGATATCGACGGTATTATTCTTACGAAGCTTGACGGAACGGCAAAGGGCGGCGTCGTGTTCGCCATCGAGGGCGAACTTTCGGTGCCTATCGTGTATATCGGAGTAGGCGAGGGCATCGACGATCTTCAGGACTTCGATTCGGTGCAATTTATCGACGCGATTTTCGATTAGTCAAGTAAAAATGCTTGACACCACAAAAAAAATATGTTAAAATACACGACGTAAAGTAAAACTGCTTTACATTAAGCGGAGTGACGTCGTGGAAAAGGAATTAAAGTACGGATTATATTTGAGTTGGTACGGCGGTCTGCTTACCGAAAGACAGCGCGATGTCGTGTCAATGTACTACGACTACGATCTTTCGCTCGGGGAGATTTCCGAAAATCTCGGGATCACCCGGCAAGCGGTGCTCGACTGTCTTCACAAGGCGTGCCTTGCCCTCGACGAATATGAATCCAAGCTCGGTAATTATTCGAGATATTGCCGAACGCGCGACGCGCTTGCCGCGATCAAGAAGTTGATCGACGAAGGCAAAAACGAAGAAGCGTCGGCGGCAATAGAAGCGCTTACCGAGAGTGTATAAAGGAGCGACATGGCATTATTCAGCGGACTTAGCGAAAGGCTGAATCATATATTCAGCAAGATGCGCAACCGGGGCAAGCTTACCGAACTCGAGATCAAGCAGGCGATGCGCGAAATACGTATTGCGCTGCTCGAGGCGGACGTAAACTTCAAGGTGGTCAAAGATTTTATCGCCTCCGTCAGCGAAAAGGCTGTCGGCGAGGATATTCTCAACAGCCTTACGCCCGGTCAGCAAGTCATCAAGATAGTCAACGACGAACTTATCGCCCTTATGGGCAGTTCCAACTCCAAACTCGCCGTTGCGTCCAAGCCTCCCACTGTGATTATGATGTGCGGACTTCAGGGCGCGGGCAAGACGACTTTTTGCGGGAAACTCGCGCAGTTTTTGACAAAACAAGGCAAAAAGCCGATGTTGGTAGGGTGCGATATTTACCGCCCCGCCGCAATCAATCAGCTCAAAGTAGTCGGCAGATCCGTAAATACTCCCGTCTTCGAGAAGGGGACGCAAAACCCCGTCAGGACGGCGAAAGAGGCGATAGCCGAGGCGTCGTACAAGGGTTACGATACGGTAATCCTCGATACGGCGGGCAGACTTCACATCGACGAAGCGCTCATGACGGAACTCAAGGACATCAAGTCCGAGGTTTCGCCGGCGGAGATACTTTTGGTAGTCGATTCGATGACGGGTCAGGACGCGGTAACGGTAGCGTCGTCGTTTAACGAGCAGCTCGATATTACCGGCGTGGTGCTTACCAAGCTCGACGGCGACACCAGAGGCGGCGCGGCGCTTTCGATAAGAGCCGTAACGGGCAAGCCCATCAAGTTTTGCGGCACGGGCGAAAAGACCGGCGACATAGAGCCGTTCTATCCCGACCGTATGGCGTCGAGAATACTCGGCATGGGCGACGTTTTGACTTTGATCGAGAAGGCTCAGGAAGCCGTGACCGAAGAACAAGCGAAGGCAATGGAGAAGAAGATCCGCGAAAACACTTTCACGCTCGACGACTTTCTCCAACAGACCGAAAACCTCAAGAAAATGGGTAATATCAGCGATATTCTCGCCATGGTACCCGGCGCGGCAAACCTTAAGATATCCGAAAAGGATCTCGACGAGAAAAGAATGGAGCATTTCAAGGCGATAATCCGCTCAATGACCATGAAAGAGCGCGAAAATCCCGATATAATCAAGGCTTCGCGGAAAAAACGTATCGCCGACGGAAGCGGCACGAGCATTCAGGAAGTCAACCAACTTCTCAAGCAGTTCGAACAGAGTAAAACGTTGATGAAGAACATGAAAGGCAAAAAACGGTTCCCGTTTTAATAAAAACCAAGTGGAAACACAAAAAGGAGATAAAAATGTTAAAAATCAGACTTACCCGCAAGGGAGACAAAAAGACACCTTTCTACCGCGTTATCGTAGCGGATTCGCGTTCGCCCAGAGACGGCAGATTCGTAGCGCAGATCGGCACGTACAACCCGCTTACCGTACCCGCCGAAGTTAAGATCGACGCGGAACAGGCTAAGCAGTGGATGGCTAACGGCGCGCAGCCTACAGACACCGTAAGATCGCTTTTCATGCAGCAGGGCATTCTTCCCGAGAAAAAGGCTCCCGCTAAGACCAAAGTCGAGAAGAAAAAGAAAGACTAAGGTTTTTTGAGGTGCTTACATGGTAGAATTAGTTAAGTACATGATCGACGATCTTGTCGAAGACAAGTCGGCGGTCGAAGTAAAGCTTGCCGAAGACGGCGAAACGGTTACCGTAAAGGTAGCCAAGGGCGATATCGGCAAGGTTATCGGCAAGGAAGGCCGCATTATCAAGGCTATCCGCACGATAGTCAAGGCTGCTTCCGCTCGCGGAGAAATCAAATATCAGGTTTCGGTTCTCGAATCCGACGAAGAGTAAAAAGAATAGAGAGTTGCAAAAACTCTCTATTTTACTAAGAGGAAAACATGAAAACTTTGACAGTAGGACAAATTATCAAAGCGTTCGGGATCAAAGGCGAAGTAAAGGTCAAGCCTTACGGCTCGGCGGAAAATTTCGCCTCATATCCCGCTGTTTTCATTAAGGGAGTAAAATTCGAAGTGCTTGCCGGAAGACATAGCGACGGTTTCGCTTATCTGAAACTAAAAGGAGTCGCGGACAGGAACGCCGCGGAATTGCTTGTCGGCGAAGAGATCGAGATCTCCCGCGAGGACGCGAAGGATCTCGGCGAAGGCGAATTTTACGTCGCCGATATCGTCGGTTGCGCGCTTGTTTTGTCAAACGGCAAACGGCTCGGTATAATTACCGACGTAAGCGGTTACGGCGCGGCGGACGTATTTACAATGGAGACGGACGGTAAGATCTGCCGTTTTCCGTTTATTCGCAGACTTGATCCCGTCGTTGATATAGAAAACAAGACTTTGACCGTCGACGCCAAAGTATTCGGGGAGGTATGTGTATATGAGAATTGATATATTGACGCTTTTCCCGGAAATGTTTTCGGCGCTCAACTCGAGCATTATCGGCAAGGCGGTCGAAAAAGGAATACTCGAAATAAACGTAGTCGATATTCGCGAATATTCGACGGATCCGCACAAAAAGTGCGACGATTATCCTTTCGGCGGAGGCGTAGGAATGGTAATGACTCCGCAGCCTGTTTACGACTGTATTCAGGCTGTCGATCCCGACCATAAAGCCAAGAGGATCTATATGTCGCCCAAGGGTAAAATTCTCAAGACGGCACTTGTGAGTGAAATGGCAAAAAACAACGACAGGCTCGTTATTCTTTGCGGTCACTACGAGGGCGTGGACCAACGCGCGCTGGATCTGTGTATCGACGAAGAGATATCGATAGGCGATTACGTGCTTACCGGCGGAGAACTCGCGGCGATGGTACTTACCGACGCTCTGGCAAGGTACGTGCCGGAAGTTTTGCATTCGGCGGAGTCGACGGACGAGGAAAGTTTTTCGCAAGGTTTGCTCGAGTATCCGCAGTACACGCGCCCGCGCGAATTTAAGGGAATAAGCGTTCCCGACGTTCTTCTCAAGGGTAATCACGCCGATATAGTAGACTGGCGCAACGAAGAAGCGATAAAGATCACGGTCAAAAACCGTCCGGATATGCTGGAGGACTGATATGGAGATCAACTGGTACCCCGGACATATGACTAAATCGATGCGCATGATAGAGGACGAAGTAAAACTCGTCGACGCGATTATTTACGTACTCGATTCGCGCGCTCCGATGAGCTGTATAAATCCGCAGTTCGATAAGTTTATAGGCGCAAAACCCACCGTTTACCTTCTCAATAAGGCGGATCTGTGCGAAAAAGCCGACGTAGAAGCGTGGAAAGCCCGCCTAAAAGGCGAAAACAAAACCGCGATAGCGGTCAACAGCACGTCGTCGGGAAGTTCGGCGGCTGTCGTTTCGGCTGTAAAAACGTTGTGCGCGGACAAAATAAACAAACTCAGGTCCAAGGGCGTTAAGGCGACCGTGCGCGCCATGATACTGGGCGTTCCGAACACAGGTAAATCAACTCTTTGCAACAATCTTTGCGGCAAGGCTAAGGCGATTACGGGCAACCGAGCGGGCGTTACGCGCGGCAAACAATGGGTGCGAGTATCCGATTCGGTCGAAGTCCTCGACACGCCCGGCACCCTGTATCCCAAACTTTCGGATCGGGATATAGCTAAAAAATTAGCGTATATAGGCAGTATCAAAGACGAAGTAGTCGATTCCTTCGAGCTTGCGTCGGAGTTTATTAAGGATCTCGGCGCATTGTATCCGGACGCTCTTTTTGTCAGATACGGTATCGAAGATACCGCCGATCCGCGTAAAGCGCTTGACGAGATTGCCAAAAGACGCGGATTTATGTTCAAGGGCGGCGAAGTCGACGCCGAGCGCGCGGCAGTCGCCGTAATAGACGATTTTCGCAAAGGCAGACTCGGTAAACTCGTATTGGAGAAAGCGTAATGAACACACGCGAATTGTTTGATTATGACAGGCGTTTCGGCGCCGTTGTCGGAGTGGACGAAGCGGGAAGAGGTCCGCTTGCGGGTCCCGTCGTATGCGCTTGCTGCGCGATGCCTCTCGGCGGAGATTTTATCGACGGGATAAACGACAGCAAAAAGGTAAGCGAAAAGCGCCGCGAAGAACTGTACGACGTAATTATAAAAACGGCTGTTTTTTATCACGTCGCGATAGTCGGACACGATGTGATCGACGAAAAAAACATTCTCGTCGCGACTTCTATCGGTATGCGCGAATGCGTAAAGGCGATAGATATACCGTTCGACGCGCTGTTTATCGATTACGTGCCGGACAAGGTAAGAGATTTTGCGGCGGGCGATTATACGAACAAGGTCCGCGCCGTAAAAAAAGGCGACGCGACGAGTTATGACGTTGCGGCGGCCTCGATACTTGCGAAGGTAACGAGGGACAGGATCATGCGCGAAGAGGACAAAAAATATCCGCAGTACGGCTTTTTAAAAAACAAAGGTTACGGCACGAGCGAGCATATAGAAGCGCTTAAGAAGTACGGTCCCTGTCCTATCCATCGCAGGACTTTTATAACGCATTTTATCGGAGAACACACGGATGAGTAGCGCAATCAGTAATATCTTTAAGGGAAAGACGGGCGAAGATATCGCGTGCAATTATTTGAAGAAGGCGGGTTTTGAGATCATCGAACGCAATTTCAAGACCGAGATAGGCGAAATCGACGTGATATGCGCGGGCGAGGGGTATCTCGTTTTCGTAGAAGTCAAGTCCAGGCTCGACGATAAATTCGGTAATGCCGCCGAAGCGGTAAACGCCGACAAACAGCGCAAAATAAGTCAGGTTGCCGCCCAGTTTATAGCTAAATACCGCAAGTATTCGCATCAGATGCGTTTCGACGTCATCGAAGTTTATATGCGGGATAAAAAATTGAATCATATACGCAACGCATTCGACAGTTATCTCAGATACTAAAAAACGCTCATAATACGGAGCGTTTTTTCATATTATTTTGGTATGAAAATAACGGTTGATCTTGCGGCGATTTATCATAACGCAGTATTCGTCAGGAAGTCGTCCGGCGTCGCGCTCTGCGCGGTAGTCAAGTCCGACGCGTACGGTCACGGATTGGAAGAAACCGTGAGAGCGCTTGACGGTGTAGCCGATTTTTTTGCCGCGGCAACGTACGGAGAAGCGCTCAGAATACGGAAAACGGGCGTAAAAAGCGACGTCTTTATTCTCGGCGCCGACGGAACGAACGGCGAAAAAAATATTATACCTACCGTTGTGTCGCTTGACGATTATGCCGGCAAGAGTCGGCTTGCGCGCTTTTCGGTAGCCGTAAATACCGGAATGAACAGATACGGATTGAATCCGAATGAGCTTGAAATGATAGCGAAAAACGGTAAAATCAAAGCGTTTTCCGTGTTTTCGCATATTTTTAACGCAAAATACGCGCTAAAACAAGCGGAAATTTTTAACATGGCGTGCGACCGTTTCGAGCCGTATACTCTAAGACATCTTTACGCGAGCAATTACGCGTTTGCCGAAAACAAATACGATTTTATACGCGCGGGGATCGCTTTGTACGGCTACGGATACGAAGGCGGCGAGCGTGCGATGACCGTTGAGGCGAAAGTCGTAAGGGTCGCTTTCGTAAAAGCGGGAGAATTTATCGGTTACGGCGATTGTGTAACGCCGCGCGATATGGAGATCGCTACCGTTGACGCGGGTTACGGCGACGGTTATCCGCGTTTAAGGAAAGGAGAAGAACGGCATGCCGTAATAAACGGCTTCCGCGTAAAAATTATAGGTCAGGTATGCATGGACGCGTTTTTCGCCGACGTGACCGGTCTAAAAGTCAAGGCGGGCGACGACGTAGTCCTTATCGGCGACGATTACGACGCCGCGGACGCGGCAAAAGAGAGATCGACCATCGCCTACGAAGTGTTGACGTCATTTAAGCCCCGACAAGCCGTAGAGTACAAATAATCGATAAACCCTTGCTATTTTTTCGCGTTTGTGTTAAACTTTCTTAAGAGGGCTTTATGAAAAACGCAAATTCCGAAAAAAAGAGATCTCTTCTCAAAACCTCGTTTCTCACGTCCGGGTTTATGTATCTCTATACGCTGGTATTCAGCGCGCTTTCCGCTTTATTCTTGTTTGTTTCCGGTCTTCACTTTATGATCTATATCGGTGTGGGGGCGGTTTTCGGCGCGCCCGTCGTTATACTTGCGGCGCACCACGGGATCAAGATAGCGGACGAGGAATTTTCCGCTCGGAATCACAAGCTTTCCGGCGAAAAGATAACGACGTTTGAGCGAGTACCGCTTTACTATCCGATCGTCGCGATGCTTCCATACCTTGCGTTGCCTCTCGTTTGCGTGCTGATCGGGGAATTGAGCGGAATAATAGCTTTCCAGACGGTAGCGCTCGTTATCGCCGCGCCCGCCGCGCTTATTTTCAGAGGCGCGTCGCTTATAAACCTCGCTTCGGTGTCGTGGTGGGCGGCGCTTGCGGTAGGAATATATTGCCTTGCTTGTCTTATTTCCGTTACAGCCGGATTTATTAACAAAGAAAAAGAACGCGAGCGTGCGTATATCGATATCGTCAACGAGATACAATTAAGCAAGAGATATTGAAATGAGAGTTATAAGCGGAAAATTCAAATATAAACTTCTGTATTCTCCTGTCGGTCGCGACGTGCGCCCCACAACGGACAGGATCAAAGAAACGCTTTTCAATATTCTCGCCTCTTCCGGACTTATCGAAGGCGTGAGCGTACTCGATCTTTTTTCAGGCTCCGGCGCTTTGGGAATAGAGAGCATCAGCCGCGGCGCGGAAAAAGTCGTTTTTATCGATAAGAGCCGCGACAGCTATTGTTTGACCAAAAAAAACCTCGAACACGTAGGCGCGAACGAGAGTGAGTACGAAATATACAACGTCGATTACGAATTTGCCCTCAAGAAACTCAAAGGAAGACAGTTTGACGTCATCTTTGCCGATCCGCCGTACGCGTTGAGGCTGCATGGTAAAATACTTTCGCTGATCAAGCGTTACGACGTACTCAAAAAAGGCGGCGTAGTAATGATCGAGCACGATTCTTCCGAAATCGTGTCCGACGAAAGTTTTGACGCCGACACGCGGAAATGCGGTTCAACCTCATTGACATTTTTAAGGAAAAAGGAGGAATAATATGAAAACGGCAATTTTTGCGGGAACGTTCGACCCGTTTACGGTAGGTCATTACGATATCGCGCTGAGGGCGAGCAAGTTGTTTGACGAAGTGATCATCGCCGTTGCCGGAAACGGCACCGAAAAAAGATGCGTAGCTTCTCCGGGTAAACGTATCGAAATAGCCAAAGCGAGCGTTTGCGGACTGTCAAACGTCAAAGTCGAAGTCTTTGACGGACTTTTGACGGATTTTGCGAAAAAGCGCGGCGCAAAATATCTTGTGCGCGGAGTTCGCAATTCGGTCGATTACGAATACGAACGCGGGCTTTTTGCGGTATACAAGAGCCTTGACGAGGATATCGAGGCGGTTTATTTTATTACCGACGATAAGGTAAACGCCGTTTCGAGCACGCTTGTCAGAGAAATTCTGGCGCTTAACGGCAACGCGGATAAATATATTTGCAACGAAGCGCGTAAATTAGTATCGGAGTCGTATCGCTAAATGGATCTTTTGTCGTTGTTGATCGAAATGGAATCGTTGGCAGGAGCGCGCAAACTGCGCAAAGCCGATATCGCGAGACTGAGAGTTTTGGTTAAAACGGCGAAAGAAACGTATCTTTTTGGGAAAGGGGAAGTCGAACCCGAACGCGTGGCGATTTTGCGCGCCGCCGACGAAAAAGCGAAAAGCATCATAGGCAAAGCGACAATGGAAGCGGACAAAAAGTTGCGCGAAAGCGAAAACGTCCGCGCCGCGCGGGAAAAATGTAAAGAACTCGAGGCGGAATCGTACTTAAAGTGTGAGCGAATAGTGCTCGACACTAAAAAACACATCGATTCGCTTATCGCCGAAGCCCAAAAAGAACTCAACGATCTTTTGATTCGCATGGACGATCTGCGCAAGACGTATTCGGCGGAATTCAAAGAAAACCCGCAAGCTTAGACGCTTGCGAGTTTTTTTACGTATCCGCTAAAGGGAACTGAGCATATCAGCGAATAGATTTTTTCGGCGCGATCTTCTATACGGGCAAAGTTTTCCGGAATATATTTTTCGTATTCGGCGCGAGTGACCGCGGCGGTAGGCGCTATAAGACCGAGTTCGCCGAGGACGTCGCTTTTCGCCGCGAGAAGCAGCGGGTGAAAAACGTCCGGGAAATCGAGATCCGATTTGCGCGTGCCGAGCAAAAAGTCAAGACAAAGTCTTTTTATCCTCCCGTACGTGTATCTGCGGCTCTTCGTCGCTTCCACGGCTTCGGCAAGAGAGGGAAGAGAAGAGTTTTTGATAAGTTTGTTTTCTATTCCTTCGCCGGCGTTCAGTAGGTCTGCGGCTTCCGTGCGATCCGCACCGCGCACGGCGGCGAGAGTAATAATTTCGAAGAGCTTATAGTCGGGGTGGGCGGCGTTTACGACGTCGTCGCAAAACGGTACGAATTTTTCAGCCGCTTCGTTGCGGGTAAGCAAAGCTTTTCTTAGAGCGGAAGCGGAAGCGAATTCGCCTCCAAGGTCGTCCGATCCGTATTCTCCTTCGCGTTTTACGGCGAAAATATCCGGATCCATACCGAATTTTTTTATTGCCGTCAAGTATTCGACGGCGAGCAGATTGTTGGGAGAGGAGAGAAATTTTCCGACCGATCCGGCGCTTTCTCCGGCAAGTTCCGCCACGGCTTCGGCAGACGCGGTAGCGAAGGAAAGTCCGGATCCGAGCTTATTTTTAAGAGTTATCGAAAAAGCCTCGGAATTCTTTATTCCGGCAATGCGCTTCGCCGAAATCACGTCGGGATTCTCCATACCGAAACTTATTGCGTCGATATTGAAATTCCGCAGGATATTTACCGCGCCTTCGGCGAAAATCCGAGCGCTTTGTGCGGCGTAAACGGTCGGAAGAGCGAAAACGGCGCCCGCGCCTGCTTTTACCGCCGTTTCGGCGCGCAGGTATTTATCGCAAAAAGCCGGCTCCGCGCGTTGAGTGAAATTACCGCTCATAAGGCATATGACTTTATCGTATTTTTCCTTGACAAGGGCGATCTGCCGCGCGTGTCCCGTATGAAACGGATTATATTCGCAAATTATCGCACAAATTTTATTTTTTCTTTTTATTGTCCCAAGCAAATAATTTACATTTCCTTTTTTTGGTGTTATAATTATA
>CACZPH010000070.1 GCA_902783025.1 uncultured Eubacteriales bacterium
GGTATCATCCACTTCCACGACGCGGATTACTTTGCCCAGCATATGCACAACTGCGACCTCGTAAACCTCGAAGATATGCTTCAGAACGGCACCGTTATCAGCGGAACGCTCATCGAAAAGCCGCATTCGTTCTCGACGGCGTGCAACATAGCGACGCAGATAATCGCGCAGGTGGCGTCCAACCAGTACGGCGGACAGAGCATTTCGCTCACGCATCTCGCGCCGTTTGTCGACGTATCGCGCAGGAAGATCCGCAAGGAAGTGGCGGAGGAATTCGCCGACGCGGGACTTACCGACGAAAACAAGATCGCCATCATTGCCGAAAAGCGCCTTCGCGACGAAGTACGCAAGGGTATTCAGATGATCCAGTATCAGGTCGTTACCCTTCTTACGACCAACGGTCAGGCTCCGTTCGTAACGGTATTCATGTATCTCAACGAGGCGCGCTCCGAGCAGGAAAAACTTGATCTTGCGCTCATTATCGAAGAGACGCTCAAGCAGCGTATACAAGGCGTTAAGAACGAAGCGGGCGTATGGATCACGCCGGCGTTCCCCAAGCTCATTTACGTACTCGAGGAAGACAATATTCACGAAGACAGCAGATTCTGGTACCTTACCCGCCTCGCCGCTAAATGCACCGCCAAGCGCATGGTGCCCGACTACATCTCCGAGAAGAAAATGCTCGAATACAAGATAGACAAAAACGGCGAAGGACATTGCTACACGTGTATGGGTTGCCGCAGTTTCCTCACGCCTTACGTCAACGACGAAGGCAAGCCGCAGTATTACGGCAGATTCAATCAGGGCGTAGTTACCATAAACCTCGTTGACGTGGCGCTCTCGTCGGGCGGAGACATGACGAAGTTCTGGCAGGTGTTCGACGAAAGACTCGCGCTCTGCTACAAGGCGCTCATGTGCCGTCACAACAGACTTAAAGGCACGCTTTCGGACGCCGCTCCCATTCTTTGGCAGTACGGCGCGCTCGCCCGTCTTAAGAAAGGCGAAACGATCGACAAACTTCTTTACGGCGGCTATTCGACCATTTCGCTCGGCTATGCGGGGCTTTACGAATGCGTTAAGTTTATGACCGGCAAGTCGCACACCGATCCGGTAGCCAAGCCGTTCGCGCTCGAAGTCATGAAGCACATGAACGACAAGTGCAAGGAGTGGAAAGCGAAGGAAAACATCGACTTCTCCATTTACGGCACGCCGCTCGAGAGTACGACTTACAAGTTCGCGAAGTGTCTTCAGAAGCGTTTCGGCATTATTCCCGGCATCACGGACAAGAATTATATCACAAACAGTTATCACGTACACGTGAGCGAGAAGATCGACGCGTTTACCAAGCTCAAATTCGAGAGCGATTTCCAGCAGCTTTCGCCCGGCGGCGCGATCAGCTACGTCGAAGTTCCCAATATGCAGGACAATATAGACGCGGTACTCGAAGTCATGAAGTTTATTTACGAAAACATCATGTACGCCGAACTCAACACCAAGAGCGATTATTGTCAGGTATGCGGCTTTGACGGCGAGATACAGATCGTCAACGACGACGGCAAACTCGTTTGGGAATGCCCGAATTGCCACAACCGCGACCAGAACAAAATGAACGTTGCCCGCCGTACTTGCGGCTACATCGGCACGCAGTACTGGAATCAGGGAAGGACGCAGGAGATCAAGGACAGGGTTTTGCACCTGTAATAAGTTTGTTGCGGCGTTCGGCAAGTCCGGACGCCGTTATTTTTGTGCAAGGAGAAGGATATGAAAGACGAAGTTAAGGTAAGAATACTCTTAGCGGACGGCAGGAAGATCGACGTCGCGCTTTATCCGTCCGTCGCGCCCGAGAGCGTAAAAAACTTTTTGAAATACGCAGACGATAAGTTTTACGACGGGTTATGCTTCCATAGGGTTATACCCGGTTTTATGATACAGGGCGGAGGATTCGAGTGGAAAGACGGCTTGAGCCCCAGGAAAGGCCGCGCCCCGATCAAGGGCGAATTCGCCGTCAACGGAGTAAAAAACGACCTCAGGCACGTGCCTGGAGTTATTTCCATGGCGCGTACTATGGACAAGAATTCGGCTACGAGCCAGTTCTTTATTTGCGTTGCGCCCACGCCGCACCTTGACGGTCAGTACGCGGCTTTCGGTAAGACCGCGGACGAGGAGAGTTTGCGCACGGCGATAGAGATAAGCGAAGTCGAAACGCAAAACTGGTTTATGTACGGCGACGTGCCGGTAGAGCCGGTAGTCATCGAGAGCGTAAGGAGGCTTTAGCGTGGATACCGAGCGCATAAATTTTCTCTACCGCAAGAGCAAGACCGTAGGGCTTACCGAAGAGGAAAAGCGGGAGCAGGCAAGGCTCAGGCGCGAATATATCGACTCGGTCAAGGCAAGTTTTGTTTCGCAAATGGGCACTCCCGAAGAGTGGAAAGCCGCCAAAAAAGAAAACGCGTCCGAAAAGTGAACGATAGTTCACATTTTTGCGCGTTGCGTTTGACATTTTGCCGGATACTTGATACAATATAGCGAGAGCAGATCAAGGAAGTATTTATGTACAGTTACGAAATGCATTGTCATACCTGCATATCGAGCAGGTGCGGACGTTTTACGCCCGAGGAAATCGTCAAAGTTTATTATACTCAGGGTTATACCGGACTCGTTGTGACCGATCATTTTTTCAACGGTAATTGCGCCGTGGACGATACTCTGCCGTGGCCCGAGCGCGTAGAAGCGTACTGCCGCGCGTACGAACTCGTCAAGCAAGAGGGCGATAAAGTAGGACTCGACGTATTTTTCGGCTTCGAATACTCGGCGACCAACGCGACTTTTTGCGGGGGCAAAATACCGCCCGCCGATCCGCGCAACACGATAGCCGGCACCGACTTCATAGTTTTGGGACTGGGCAAAGACTGGCTGCTTTCCAAGACCGAAGACATTCTCAATCTTCCGGTAAACGAATTTATGAAAATGGCGCGTAACGAGGGCGGTTTCGTAATTCAGGCGCACCCGTACAGGCTCGCGCGCAGTTATATGGATCACATTTCGCTGTTTCCCGAGTTTACCGACGCGGTCGAAGTGCTAAACTCCACGCCCAACACCATGGGCAGACCCAACAAACTCGCCAAGGCGTACGCCAAGCAGTACAATTTTTACGGTACCGCGGGCTCCGACGCGCACGGCAACGACCGCGAATATTTCGCCGTTCTCAAGACCAAGGACAGGGCGAAGACGATACAGGATCTTATCCGTTCGATAAAGGACGGAACGATCAAACTAAGCCTTAAGAAGAACAAGTACTTCGAAGGAAGGAATAAATGAGCGACAAATCTTTTCAGATAAATAAGGCGATCAAACGCCAATACGATAAGGCCGAAGTCGTTTCGCTGGACACGCAGGGAGCGGTCAGCTGGACTTCGTACGGCTCTTTCGTTTGTATAGCGCTCGTGCTGGTGGCGTTCGTTATGATGTTTATGGGCGGCTCGGCTGGGATATCGCGTATCGTCGCGTTCGTATCCATGGGCGTAGGAGCCGTGGGCGGCGTAATTTTCATGATCATCGGAAGAGTAAAAGGCGGCTCGGCGTTCGTCGAATACATTTACCACTATCAGGGCAAAGATCTGCATTTTCAGTATATCGGCAAAAAGCATATGTATTTTTACTGCGACGACGTGGCGCTCGAGTTTTACAAAAAGCAGGTTTACAAGCTCGACGAGCCGTACCGCAAGGATCTCGCCTTTGAAAATCTGCTCGACGTCTTCTATTACGACGCGAAATTCAAGAAGGATACTTGGACGTATTCGGGCGAAATAGAGAAGGAAGAGAACGGCAAAAAAGTCGTGATCCCCGTCAGGCTTTCGGTCGGCAAGAGCAAAACGCTCAAGAGCTATAACATCGGCAAAACGCTCGTCAATTTCAATACGGTCCGCCTGGGCGATCAGAAGCTTTCTATTCCCGCCGTTTTGCGCGATAAAATAGTCGAAGCGGGCGTTTCGCTTCCCGGCGACGACGTGCTTAACGTCGTATTTGATTACTGACAACGCGGCGCGGCGAAATTTTATTGTAAACACCGCGCATTTGATTGACAAAACTCTAAAAAACCGCTATACTTTTTAATGCGTAAATCGCAAAATCCACGATAAGAGAGGTTGCTGTATGAAGTTAGTTTGTAACGGAAACGATCTTGCCGACGCTGTCGGAAAGGTTTTTAAAGCCGTAAGCGCACGTACCAACAACCCCATTTTAGAAGGGATCAAACTCGTTGCGCAGGACGGATCGCTTACGCTTACCGCTACCGATCTCGAGCTTGCCATCGAGAAGGTTATCGTCGCCGACGTCAAGATCGAGGGCGAAACCGTCGTTCCCGGCAGACTTTTCGCCGAGTTCGTCAAGAAACTTACCAAGGAAGAGATCGAACTGTCGGTAGCCGACAAGAGTCAGCTCAAGATCAGATACACGGACAGCGAAGGCGTTTTGCAATGCTTCGACGCCGAAGACTATCCCGAGATCAAAGAGTTCGCGTCCGCGCAGTCGTTTGAGGTCAAAGCCGACGACTTCAAGGATCTTGTCAGCAAGATAGCGTTCTCGGTATCGTCCGACGACTCCAGGCCGCTTCTTAAGGGCGTATTGCTCGAAATAGACAACAACCGCGTTACCGGCGTTGCGCTCGACGGATTCCGTCTTGCCCGTTCGGTAAAGCCTCTTGTTTCCACGACCGCCAATATGAGCGCGATCGTTCCCGCAAGATGTTTGGTGGAGATCGCCCGTCTTCTCGAAGGCGACGAGCCCGTCACCATCAGCATTCAGCGCAATTATCTTATGGTGGACCTTAAGCACACCAAGATCACTTCGCGCCTTCTTGACGGAGATTTCATCAATTACAAGCAGATAATCCCCACGACGTTCAATACGGAAGTTACCCTTCCCGCGGAGAGATTCGAGTCCGGACTCGAGCGCGCAATGCTTCTTGCCCGCGCGGATAAGAACAATCTCGTGCGCTTCGACGTCAAAGAGAATTATATGCAGCTCTCTTCCAACTGCGAAAACGGCAAGATCGAAGAGAAAATCGCTATTAAAATGGAAGGTCAGGATCTCGCTATCGCCTTCAACGCAAGATACTATATGGAACTTTTGCGTTTTGTCGAGACCGAGACGATAACCATCAAGTTCACCGACGCCGTTTCACCATGCGTCGTAGTGCCTTCCGACGGCAAAGAAGACTTCTTGTATCTCGTTTTGCCGGTAAGACTTATTGACTGATTCCTTCCCCGTATGGGGAAAATCGTGCTGGTATGGCTCAGTCGGGGCGGCGCGTAAGCAAACAGTCCGGTGGACTGTTTGTAGCCAAAGCCCGCGAAGGGCTATGCCCGAGAGAGGGGCGCCGTCAGGCGTCTACCGCAAAGATAAAGTTTGTACTCAAAGTAAAAAAGAAAGTAAACAAAAGTTAATATGCTGGTGTGGCTCAGTCGGTAGAGCAGCTGATTCGTAATCAGCAGGTCGGCGGTTCAAGTCCGCCCACCAGCTCCATCTTTCACTCAGTAAAAAGCTGTCAGTGAATAAAAAAGCGAGATTTATTCAAATCTCGTCTTTTTTATTGCCAAAAATCGCATATTCTGTGCATTTATTCATAAATTGTGTATTAAAAAAGTTGGACAAAAATGTTTCATTTTAGAGCTGTCATTTTCGATTTTTCCTGAACTTGCAGGGTTTGAACTGAAACAGCCCATTTTTTGATGCAGATTGAGTTTGTTTTTAACAATAAATAATTTAATACAACTGACATCAATTTGTTAATTATTCTAAAACGGGGAAAGCTCAATAGTAAATTGAGAACGTTTTATCCAAAAAAAGACTTATAAACTTATTTAGACTTACTAAAAACATAAATAATAAAGGGTTTTTACCGAAAATAGACTGTTTTATACAAATTGTATTGACAAATGACGATTAAAAGCGTATAATATATATATTGCTAATCTTGGAAGGTGGATTTATGACAACGAAACTATTTGAAAGGCTCGTCACGAAATTTTCTATTAAGGTATCCGATCTAATAAAGTATTTAGAGATTTCAAAAGCCACTATCTATAATTATCGGAACCTTGAAAACTTCTCCGATATTCCAAAAGACAAGCAAATAAAGATTTTTTATCTTTTTGGAAAAGAAACAGAGGAAGAACTGGAATTGGTATTGGATGAATCCGATGCCGATATTTTGGCGCAGTATGTTAATCGTATTTCGAGCATTTTGAAAGACAGTGTTCAAGAGAAAAAAGAGTCCATTGCTTCTATCGAGCAATTAACGAATGAAATTGATCGACTCTCAAAGGAGAATGCAATTCTTCAGAGAGAGGTGTCTTTGATTCAATGCCTTAATGGGTTGGATGAATTTACGAAAACTATCTTATTAGACAAGATTGCTCATATTACTGCCCAATCAAGCCCCGCGGAATTAAAAGAGTTTATTGACTACTTGGATATTTTTGAAAAATATCGGTCTTTTGTCAGAAAGTGAGATTATTGTATGGCTTATTTATACTTGAATTTTATCGACAATTTAGAGCAAGGAAGCAAGAATTGGGATGATTTTTACACCTCATCTTTGACCGAGCAGTATGAAGTCATAAAGAGAAAAATAGGAAACATCGCTGCCGATAACTTACAACAATTTATCGGAGCGGTATTCCCGATGGCATCTAAAAGCTATTACATTTCAATGCCGGGATTTGATCGTCGGATGCAGACAAATAAACGTGGCAAACAATGTATTTATAACATAGTCATCAGACCTGAAAGGGACTATTATATCAATTCCGTTTTGCCGAACAATTATGATGTTATAATCATCGGCGATCTGACCTATGATAGTGTAACCGCAGTTACGGTAAAAGGGATTGAACTGATTGATACAAACGTAGCAAAATTCGGGGAAAAGCGTGTAAACTGCACAGCGGCTTGTGCGTTCAGCAAGGTAGAAAAGGTTAATAGAAATACAGGGAATATTATTGTGAATGATTTTATAGAATGGAGAGCCATATATGGACGAACAACAAAACAAGAATATCGAGTTTTATAGTCGGATAAAAAGCAAGCCGATTAGTTGGCTTTGGTATCCGTATATTCCGTATGGCAAGATAACCATTATTCAAGGCGATCCGGGTGAGGGTAAAACATCGCTTGCTTTGTATATCGCTATGCTTCTTTCAAAAGGAAAAGAATTTCCATTGTCTGACAGCCCGATTCCAAAGCAGAATGTGATTTA
>CACZPH010000071.1 GCA_902783025.1 uncultured Eubacteriales bacterium
CGTCGTGCTTATTCGTGGTGGCAGAGTGAAGGATTTGCCCGGTGTGCGTTACCACATCATTCGCGGCGCGCTTGATACCGCAGGCGTTGCAAAGCGTAAGCAAGCCCGCTCTAAGTACGGCGCAAAACGCTCGAAGTAATTCGGCGCGGCGCCAATCAAAGCAGGGCGTTACATACGCTCCGCAACAGATACGCCTGTCTGTAATAAGGCGAAAAATCTGAAAAAGGAGAAACTATTATGCCAAGAAGAGGTGGAGTTCCCAAGCGCGACGTTCTGCCCGATCCTAAGTTTGACAGCAAGGTAGTTGCGAAACTTATCAATCAGGTAATGCTCGACGGCAAAAAGGGAATAGCACAAACGATAGTTTACGACGCTTTCGACGCCGCGGCTGAAAAGCTCGGTCAGGAAGCTATCGACGTATTCAACCAGGCTCTTGAGAACGTAAAACCCGTTCTCGAAGTCAAGGCTCGCAGAGTCGGCGGTTCTACTTACCAGGTCCCCATGGAAATCAGAGCGGACCGTCGCCAGACGCTTGCGATCCGTTGGATCGTCGACGCGGCTCGTAAACGCAGTGAAAAGACGATGAAAGAAAGACTCGCCGGCGAACTTATGGACGCTTTCAACAACGCGGGCAGCGCAGTTAAGAAGA
This sequence comes from uncultured Eubacteriales bacterium, assembly GCA_902783025.1. GTDB lineage: Bacteria > Bacillota > Clostridia > Christensenellales > Pumilibacteraceae > RUG12826. The sequence goes on from CACZPH010000071.1 coordinate 650, forward strand.
AAGAAGAAGTTCATAGAATGGCAGAGGCCAACAAGGCGTTCGCACATTACCGCTGGTAATCGCCGCAAGATCAGGAGAAACATATGGCTAGACAATTTACTTTGGAAAATACCAGAAATATCGGTATTATGGCGCACATCGACGCGGGTAAAACCACGACGACCGAGCGTATTTTGTTCTACACCGGCAAGGTGCACAAGATAGGCGAAGTTCACGACGGCGCCGCTACGATGGACTGGATGGTGCAGGAGCAGGAACGCGGTATCACGATTACCTCGGCGGCTACCACCACTCAGTGGAACGGTAAGAGGATCAACATTATCGACACCCCCGGCCACGTAGACTTTACCGTAGAAGTTGAGCGTTCTCTTAAGGTTCTTGACGGCGCGGTTGCGGTTTTCTGCGCGCGCGGCGGCGTTCAGCCCCAATCCGAGACGGTTTGGAAGCAAGCCAACAAGTACGGCGTTCCCCGTATCGCGTACGTAAACAAGATGGACAGAGAAGGAGCGGATTTCTTCAACGTTATCGAGCAAATGAAGAATCGTTTGCACGCTAACCCCGTAGCCCTTCAGATCCCCGTAGGTAAATCCGACACGTTCGTGGGCGTAGTCGACCTCGTTACGATGAAGGCCGATGTTTATACCGACGATCTGGGTACGGTTATGGAAGAGAGCGACATTCCCGCGGATCTCGTAGATCAGGCTAAGGAATGGAGAGCAAAACTTCTCGAAGTCGTTGCCGAAGCGGACGATAATCTTATGGAAAGATATTTCGAGACCGAAGGCGAAGACTTTACGGTAGACGAGATCAAGGCGGCTATCCGTAAGCTTACCGTAGAAATGAAAATAAACCCCGTTATCTGCGGATCTTCGTTCAAGAATAAGGGCGTTCAGAAACTTCTCGACGCTATCGTAGATTATCTTCCCTCGCCCGTCGACGTTCCCCACATCAAAGGAACGCTCCTTGACGGCGTAACCGTGGAAGAGAGAAAGTCTTCCGACGACGAACCGTTCTCCGGACTCGCGTTCAAGATCATGGCGGATCCGTTTGTCGGAAAACTCGCGTTCTTCCGTTGCTACTCGGGCGTTTTGACCAACGGTTCGTACGTTCTCAACTCGACCAAAGGCAAGAGAGAAAGAATAGGTCGTATCCTTCTTATGCACGCCAACAGCCGCAGCGAGATCGAAGAAGTTCACGCGGGCGACATTTGCGCGTTCGTAGGACTCAAGGACACGACGACCGGCGATACGCTTTGCGATCCCGATCATCCGATCGTTCTCGAATCCATGGATTTCCCCGAGCCGGTTATTCAGGTCGCGGTAGAACCCAAGACCAAGGCCGCTCAGGAAAAGATGGGTATCGCTCTTCAGAAACTTGCCGAAGAAGATCCCACTTTCAAGACCTATACCGATCAGGAGACCGGTCAGACCATCATCGCCGGAATGGGCGAACTTCATCTTGAAATCATCGTCGACAGAATGATGCGTGAATTCAAGGTCGAAGTCAACGTAGGTAAGCCTCAGGTCGCTTATCGCGAGACCATCCGCAAGAAGGTTGCCGCCGAAGGAAAATACATTCGTCAGTCCGGCGGTAAAGGTCAGTACGGTCATTGTAAGATTTACATGGAGCCGCTCGAGCAGGGCAAGGGCTACGAATTCGTTGACGAGACCGTCGGCGGTTCGGTTCCCAAGGAGTATATCCCCGCTATCGACGCAGGTATCCAGGAAGCGCGCATGAGCGGCGTACTTGCCGGCTACGAATGCATGGACTTCAAGGTAACTCTTTACGACGGATCGTATCACGAAGTCGACTCGTCCGAAATGGCGTTCAAGATCGCGGGATCCATGGCGTTTAAGGATGGTATGGCGAAGGCTGATCCCGTACTCATGGAGCCTATCATGAGAGTGGAAGTTTCCGTTCCCGAAGAGTATCTCGGCGACGTTATCGGCAACCTCAACTCCCGTCGCGGCAACGTAATGGGTATGGAAATGGTATCGGGCAACGAGGAAATCAAGGCTGAAGTTCCGCTTGCCGAGATGTTCGGATACGCTACCGACCTTCGCTCCTGCACGCAGGGACGCGGCAATTACACGATGACTTTCGACCACTATTCGGAAGTTCCCAAGTCGATTGCCGAAAAAATCATCGGCGACAGAGCGAAAAAAGACTAAAAATATAGAAAATCAGAAAGGTTTTTAATTATTTTGGTTAAAAATCATTGAAAATTTTTTGATTTTACTATATAATAAAAGCGTCGGGATATTCCGACGCGACGCGCGCAGGCGCAAAACAATAACAAAAAACAAAATAAAAATTATTTTTGGAGGAAAACAAAAATGGCAAAGGCAAAATTCGACAGATCGAAGCCCCACGTTAACATCGGTACCATCGGTCACGTAGACCACGGCAAGACCACCCTTACCGCCGCTATCACCACGACTCTTGCGGCTAAGGGTTTTTCGGAAGCTATGAGATACGACCAGATCGATAAGGCTCCCGAAGAGAAGGCGAGAGGTATTACGATAAACACCGCTCACGTTGAGTATCAGACGGCTAAACGTCACTATGCGCACGTTGACTGCCCCGGCCACGCGGACTACGTTAAGAACATGATCACCGGCGCCGCTCAGATGGACGGCGCGATCCTCGTAGTTGCGGCTACCGACGGTCCCATGCCCCAGACTCGTGAGCACATCCTTCTTGCTCGTCAGGTTGGCGTGCCCAAGATCGTTGTATTCATGAACAAAACCGACCTCGTTGACGACGAAGAACTTCTTGACCTCGTTGAGATGGAAATCAGAGAACTTCTTACGTCCTACGATTTCCCCGGCGACGATACCCCCATTATCCGCGGTTCGGCGCTCAAGGCTCTTGAGGCTGCTCAGGCGGGCAACGTAGACGGCGACGAGTGCAAGTGCATTTTCGAACTTATGGACGCTGTAGACTCCTACATCCCCGATCCCGTAAGAGACACCGACAAACCCTTCCTTATGCCCGTCGAAGACGTATTCACGATCACCGGTCGTGGTACCGTTGCTACCGGTAGAGTAGAAAGAGGTATGGTTAAGATCCAGGATCCCGTAGAAATCGTAGGTATCCGTCCTACCACCACTTCGGTCGTAACCGGTATCGAAATGTTCCGTAAGACCCTTGACTTCGCAGAGGCAGGCGACAACGCAGGTATCCTTCTTCGTGGTATCGATCGTAAGGACATCGAGCGCGGACAGGTTATCGCTAAACCCGGTTCGATCACTCCTCACACCGAGTTCAAGGCAAGCGTTTACGTTCTTAAGAAGGAAGAAGGCGGACGTCATACCCCGTTCTTCAACGGTTACAGACCCCAGTTCTACTTCAGAACCACCGACGTTACCGGAACTATCGAACTTCCCGCGGGCGTTGAAATGGTTATGCCCGGCGATAACGTAGAAATGGACGTTAAGCTCATCGCTCCCATCGCTGCGGAAAAAGGACTTCGCTTCGCGATTCGTGAAGGCGGCAGAACCGTTGGTTCGGGCGTCATTTCCGAAATCGTTAAGTAATTTCCACACAACAAACAAAAGGACGCGTCGTAAGGCGCGCCCTTTTTTCGTTGCGTATGGCGTTTTTACGTTTACGCTTACGCGCATAACCGCCGCGTAGAGCATAAAAACAAAAAACGTGCCGAAAAATATTGACAAATGTAACCAAAAAGTAATATTATAGTTATATACTTAATACAAGGAGAAAACAAAATGGTATCTAACAAAGAACTCAGAGCAAGAGCGCGTCAGCAGCTCGGCGGCGGCATTTTCCAAAATCAATGGCTTATGGTCATGCTCGCTTGCCTTATCGTAGACCTGATTTTAAGCGCGCTCGGTTTTACCGTGGTAGGCACGATAATCGTATTAGGACCGCTTTCGTACGGACTCGTGCGCGTACTCGTTCGTTGCGCGCGTGAAAACAAGGACGTAGACTTCGGCGATCTGTTCAAGGGCTTTACCGACGACTTCGGCGGCAACGTAGTACTCGGATTATCGATCGGACTGTTCACTTTCCTTTGGTCTCTTCTCTTTATTATCCCCGGCATCGTTAAGTCGTATTCGTACTCGCAGGCTTTCCATATCAAGCACGACGATCCGAGCAAGGACTGGATGACTTGTATCGACGAGAGCCGCGCTATGATGCGCGGACACAAGTGGAAACTTTTCTGTCTCGATCTCAGCTTTATAGGCTGGTATCTTCTCGGATTCCTTTGCTTCGGTATCGGTATGATTTTCGTAACGCCGTACCATGAGATGGCTCGCACCAACTTCTATCTCGAGCTTACCGGCACCTCTAGGGCAAAAGCCGAAGAAGTCAAGGCGGAGGAAGAAGCGCCCAAGGCTGAAGAGCCCGAAGCGGAAGAATCCAAGGCTGAATAATTAAAAAAAGTGCCTCAAGTTTTTGGGGCATTTTTTATTGCGAAAAAATTGCGGGAGTGCTATAATATCATCACAACGACATCGGAGGAATTTAATGAAACTCAAATATTTCGGTACCGCCGCGGCGGAGGGAATACCGGCATACTTTTGCGATTGTCCGGTATGCAGATACGCGCAAAAGGTCAAAGGCAAAGAGATAAGGACGCGCGCGCAAGCGCTTCTTGACGACAAAATACTGCTCGACTTCGGCCCGGACACGCTCGAACACTTCATAAAATACGACGTAAAAAGTCAGGACTTAAAATACGTCGTTATAACTCACAATCACGAAGATCATTACGTCTTTAACGAACTTCGCTATCGCAGACCGGGTTTTGCTTCGGGCGTGAAAGATCACGTATTGACGATTTACGCGACAAAACCCGCTTACGATGAAGTAAAGACGCTCGAAGAACAGTGGCCGGATAGGTATAAGGCTATCGAAGTAAGGGAAAACGAACCTTTCTTTATCGAAGACTACGAGTTTTTTTTTTTTATTTTTAACCACGACGAAAACGCGGGCAGCGTGATTTACTTTATCGACCGCAACGGCAAAAGTATGCTGTACGCGCACGATACGGGAGTATTTACCGACGGCGCAAAGGCAAGAGCGGAGGCTCTTGGCAAGCCTCTCGATTACGTTTCGCTCGACTGCACGGGCGCGTTGCTAAGCGACTGGAGAAGAGGACACTTATCGCTCGACACGGCGGTGGAAACGGCGGAGTACCTTAAGAGCGTAGGCGCGGTAAGCGAGAAGACGAAACTCGTAATCAGCCACTTTTCGCACAACGGCAAAGGCACGCACGAGGACTTGTGCAAAGCCGCCGAAGAGTACGGGATAGAAGTCGCGTTCGACGGTATGGAAGTCGAGTTTTAGCGCATACGTATCGCGCAAAACGCTTTTTTTGATAATAAAAAACCGCAGGTATCACACCGCGGTTTTTCTTTTTGTTTTATTTCAAGAACCCTATTACGCCGAATACCACGCCGAGCGCGTAGATAAGGAGCGCCACCCAATATACGACTCTCCAGCCGGTGGTTTTGCCGGCTACGTATCCGTACGCGGGTACGGCGACGGCGACGAGCAGCAATACTTTCGCCACTATCTCGAGAATGCTCAAAAGCGGCCCCGCGCCGACGTTGAAGAGACGGAGTATTCCCACTACGACAAAGATAAGCGCCGCGAAGAACAGTCCCCAAAAAGCCAATACGCTGAGAAGACTCGTACCGCGTGAATTGTTGTTTCCTCTTTTTCCCATAATTTTTCTCCTTTTTCGGCTTTTAGCCGCTAATTACTTGCTCAACAACTCTTTGTTTTCCGCCGCGTCGTCTTTCTTTTCGGTTTTTTCGTCGGGAAAGAAAGCGTCGTGCGCGTGCGGAAGGCTCCACTTGAATATCGCCGCGAGTATGCGAAGCGTAAACACCACTACGGCGCCTACTATCATTGAGCCGAGCGGAGTCCAGAAAGTCCACAGTATCATGCTGACTATTACGCCCACGATAGCGGCGCACGCGTAGAAGTGCTTGACGAATATATACGGCGTGCGACCTATGATAATGTCGCGCAGCACGCTTCCGCCCACGCTCGATATAGATCCGACGAGAATGAGAAGAGTGTAGTTTTGCGGGTATAGCGCTTCGGCGGTGCGAAGACCGACCATTGCGAAAACCGCGAGGCCGAGCGAGTCGGACACGAGCATTATTATATCGTAAACTTTGCGGTTAAGGCAAAAAAACTTACGGATAAACGGAAAGAAAACGACTATCGCCGTCACTATTGAAATTATGATATATACGGGCTGATTGAATATGGCGGGAGGAGTGACGTCAAGGATAAGGTCGCGCATTATTCCGCCGCCGAAAGTGGTGATGAGCGCGAGTATCACGACGCCGAACGCATCCATATTCTTTCGTATCGCCGTGACCGCTCCCGATACGGAAAAAGATATTATTCCGATTATTTCGATAATGGTTTGAAAGGTTTCCATAAATACCTGCCGTAATTATTATGCGCTTTAGTTCGCTTTTCGTCAACCGTTTTGAGACTTTTTTGTCAAAACGGTGCAAAAAAATACGACCGCACCCATATTGAGCGCGGCCGTAAAACGCAATTCGTTATTTGCCGTATACGTAAGTGAATTCGTCCCAGGGAAGCGCGGCGTCTTTTCCCTCGTCGAGCACGCCGTCCACGTGCATAAGCATCGGGAAATCCTTGAGCGACAACTGACCTTTTTCCGCCTTGATCTTTACGGCTTTGGCGACTCTGCGCGCCACCACCAAAGACTCGAGCGTTACGCCCGCGAGCGCGTCCATAGCCTCTTTGTAAGTAAGACCTTTGCCGAGCAATATGCCGACTTTACGCGTCCTGCCGCCGTAAACCGTCACGTACAGATCGCCGAATCCTATCGATTCGCTGTCGTCCTGCGCGCCCTGAATGCGGAGAAGCTTTTTCATTTCGCGCACCGCCTGATAGAATGCGCCCGCCTGCGAATTGTAGTGAAGTCCGCAGTTTTCGCCGTTTTCTCTTTCGCACAGACCTATCGTGAGCGCTATGGCGAGAGCGTAGCCGTTTTTGAGCGCTACGGCGCTTTCAAGACCTACCACGTCGGTAGTGAGCGAGATATGATAGTACGAAGTCTTCATCATATCACGCATTTTGCTTATGACTTTAAGGTCCTTGCCGCAAAAAGCGACTTCCGAATGATCGTGGAACACGAGTTCGTACGAAGTGCAAGGTCCGCCGATGGCGCAAACGTCGCGCTTTACGCCCCTTTCGGCGAGTTTTCTCTCCCAGTAATCGGGATACGAAATAAGCGTGCCGTCTTCCAGACAAATAAGCCCTTTGGTTACCGACAAAACCGGAACGGACGGATCGAGATACGTAAGCACTTCGTCCAAAAACCAGTCCACGCCGAACGAACTTACGCCGCCGATTACGAAATCCGAGCCCTTTACCGCTTCTTTCCAGTCCTTGAACTGAAAGTATTTTACTCCGGCGGGAAAAGCGTAGTCGAATTTAGGGTGCTTGCCGCTCTTTTTGCACTCGTCGATTATTTCTCTGTCGAGCGGAGTGCCCACGAGGTTTACTTCGTTTCCGTTCTCTCTTGCGGGGAAAGCGAGAGCCGAGCCCATCATTCCCGCGCCGATAATAGTGATTTTACCCATAAAAACAATCTCCTTTTTTTTGTTTACGCCTTAATTATATTACCTTTTCGCTTTTTTTGCAACAATATTTCGCCGCCCGGCGAAAATGGTAAGGCTTTTGCCGTTTTGCGTGTTTTATTTGCTTTTTCGGTAATGTTTTGGCAGTGTTTCGTGCGCGCTTCAAACTTTCGGAGGGAAAAACGCAACCGTTGACATCGGGAACAAAACCGAATATAATAATACCGATATTTTTCTTTCGCATTCTAAAAACCGTAATCCGCGAGAAGAATTTACCATATTTTTGTAAATAATATACTATAAATCCGCCGTGAGATAAAGTATAATTGTTGTATAAACACAAGGGAGAGATTATGGCAAAACCTATCTCAAAGTTAATATCCGCACTCGTAGGCGCGTCGCTGTGCTTTACGCCGTTTGCGTTTTTTGACGGTACAAAACAAGTTAAGGCGGCGGACGAGCCCGTCAAGACGGCGGACGTATATTTTATCGCCGGTCAGTCCAACGCCGTAGGCTCGAGCAAGATCGTCGGCGACTCAAGCTCGGGTTATCCGGGCGTAGACTACTCGCTCGAGAGCAACAACCCGCACGCGCTCGAAGTTTACGATCACGTGCTTTACGCGGGTCAGTCGCACGCGCTCACCAAC
>CACZPH010000072.1 GCA_902783025.1 uncultured Eubacteriales bacterium
CGAAGTCATTATTCAGGACTCTCTCGAAAAAATGATGACGATAGGCACGATGCTCGTCGTGGCGCACAGGCTCTCGACTATCCAGAAAGCCGACGACATAATCGTTTTGTCTCACGGCAGAATAGTCGAAGAGGGCACGCATAACGAACTTCTTAAAATGCGCGGCAGATATTACAAACTTTATACGCTCCAGTAAGGTCGGAAAACCGAAACTTTTTGCGGGCAAAATCCAAGAATAACACCGAAAAGCAAAACCGTAATACGCGGCTTTGCTTTTTTGTTCACCGCTTCAGTTCGACGAAAAACGTATTGACAAACGGGCAAAAATTTGATATAATAAATAAAATCAACCTTTTCGGGGGCGAATATGAAAGATAATCTCATCATTACGATAGGTAGGGAATTCGGTAGCGGCGGCAGAGAGATCGGCGAATTGCTCGCCCAAAGACTCGGCGTAAAATGCTACGACAAACTCCTGCTTAAACTCGCCGCGGAACAAAGCGGCATCAGCGAAAAACTCTTCGAGATGAACGACGAACGCAACGTCCGCTCTATCAGCGCTTCGCTGCTTACAAACAGTTATTTCAGCACGGTTTCCACCCGACAGCCCATGCTCGTACAACTTTTTCTCGCGCAATTCAACGCGATACGTTCGCTCGAAGATAAAGGAACGTGCGTGATCATCGGAAGATGCGCCGACGACGTTCTCAAGAATTATCCGCACAAACTGCGCGTGTTCGTATGCGCGGATAAATACAAGAAGATCGAACGCGTCATGGCTCGCCACGAATGCTCCGAAAAAGAAGCCGAAAAGCTCATTCGCAAGACGGATAAGGCGCGCGCAAAATATTACAATTATTTTTCGTCCGGGATCTGGGGCGACGCGCGCACGTACGATCTGTGCGTAAACTCGAGCGTACTCGGCATCGAGGGCACGGTAAACGCCATTATCGCTTTTGCCGAGCAGATAGAATAAACCCGCCGTAATACCAAGTCATTGTACAGCCTTTCCCTTAAGGGAAGGCTTTTTTTTATTTTGCGCCTTTAGCCGAAACTCCCGCGGCTTTCGTCGCGGGAGTTCCGGCTAAAAAAAAGGTATAGGAATGAAAAAAACAATAAGTCTTTATTGCCGCGGCGACGAAGAGAGTTTTTGCTCTCGTCGTACCGTCCGAGCGGTCCGTGCGACGCGGTCAGTCGTCAAGATCGCTCCCGACAGCCTCGCGCTCGGGTTCGTCTTCTATTTCCGACGGACCCGCGGTCACTTCGCGTAAAGCGCGCGAAATAGCGTTAGAACGCGTGCCGATAAGGGTATTGAGGTCTTCGTTAGTCTGGTTAAAGCGCTTTTGGATCTTGGATAATATGTCGTTGAACTTGCCGAATTCGAGTTTCGTTTTTTCGAGTATATCCCACACCTGCGCGCTCTTTTTCTGTACCGCGAGCGTCTGAAAACCCATCTGGAGGCTGTTAAGCAGAGCGCAAAGCGTCGTAGGACCGGCGATCGTCACTTGATACGACTTCTGCAATTCCTCGATCATGCCGTACTTGGCGACCTCCGCGTAAAGCCCCTCGATAGGCAGGAACATTACGGCGAAATTCGTCGAGCGCGGCGGATCGATATACTTGTCGTGAATATCCCGCGCCATACCGCGAATAGTGTTTTTGAGCTGATTTTCTTTCGCTTTGTACTCTTTTTCGTCGCCCTTCTTGTAAGCGTCGATAAGATCGGTATATACCTGATACGGGAATTTCGAGTCGATGGGCATAAGCACGTCGTTTCCGTCGCTTCCGGGAAGTTTGACCGCAAATTCGACCGGTTCGGAGCCGTCTTTCTTGATGCGGACGTTGCGTTCGTACAGTTGCGGCGCGAGCATTTGCTCCATAATGGCGCCGAGCTGGATCTCGCCGAATATTCCCGTCGTCTTGACCGACGAAAGCATACGCGTAAGATTGCCTACGTCCGCGGACATAGTCTGCATTTCGCCTACCGTCTTGGTCACTTGTTCGAGCTGCGACGAAAGCACGGCGAACGACTCCTTGAATCTGTCGTTGAGCGTACTTGTAAGTTTTTCGTCGACGGTGCGGCGCATTTCGTCGAGTTTTTTCTCGTTGCTCGCCTGCATATTCGCTACGTTCCGCTCGAGCGACTGCCTTATCTTGTCGAGTTCGTTCGAAAGTTTCGTTTCTATCGCCGCGAGCTGCTTTTCCATAGCCGTAAGCTTTTCGTCGAGAAGTTTGTACGACTTCAAGTTGGAATCGCTCAACGTATTGGATATCACGTCCACGCTGTTGCCGAACGCGCCTATCATCTCTTTCTTGTCCCGCTCGTCGAGTACGGTCTTGCCTTGAGTTTTTCTAAGCGAAAGCAAAACTATCACGCTTACTATCAACGAGAGCGCCGAAACCGCCAAAACTACGTATAACATAATTCCCTCCGCGCAAAAATCTACCTCTATTATAAAGCGCGAAAAATCTCCCGTCAAGTCGAAAATTACACACCTTGACTTTTTTGAAAAAAATTTTGCAAAGAAAAAAACGGCTTTATACCGCCGTTTTTCGCCTGATTTGGTTTTGCTTGGGCGTGAAAGTCGCGATTATTCCGACGCGTTTTTGCAACGCAAAACCGCAATTGTTTCGCCGTATTCTTTACGAAAATAACACGTAAAAATACGTTTTCGAGCGATACGTATGCGGTTTTTCGTTACATACGCGCGTTTCTGTCGAGGAATATCCCGTCGTAGCCTTGGATACGCTTATCCTCTTCCGCGCGCTCGAGACGGTACTCGGCTAACGCGCAATACGTTTCGTCGCGCTCGACGGCGATATAATCTCTACGCAGTTTTTTCGCCACGACGGCGGCGCTTCCGCTACCGGCGAAGGGATCGAGCACGAGATCGCCTTCTTTGGACGAGGCGAGAATAAGCTTGGCGAGTAGTTTTTCGGGCTTTTGGGTGGGGTGCGGGGTGTTTTCGCTCATGGACCAGTACGGGACCGTAATGTCGTCCCAAAAGTTAGACGGGCAAGTGTCGCGGTACTTCGCGCCTTCTTCTTCGAACCAGTCCTTGGGCTTCCCGTCCGCGCGGTACGGCGCTATTACCTTGCGGCGGATCTTTACCGAATCGAGATCGAAATAAAAATCCTTACTTACCGTACAGTACCAGACGTCTTCCATTGCGCTCTTGAAGTTGTCTTTCGCTCCCCTGCCTTTCTCGCGCTGCCAGGTAATGCGGTTGCGTATCGTAAAGTATTCGCCCAGTATCGGCGCGACCGTCATTCCGCTACGCCAGTCGCAGCACACGTAAACCGTCGCGGTCTTCTTAAGAAGAGGTAAAACCGCTTGTACCCATTTCCGCGTATACGCCGCGTACTCGCTATCACTCATTTTGCCGAATCTGCTGCCGTTGTAATCCTTGTCGAGATTGTAGGGCGGGTCGACGATAAGAAGATCGACGCTTTCTTTTCCGACCCGCTTTGCCGCCTCGAAAAAATCGCCGCACGCGACGTAATTTCGCGCGGAAAACTCAATACGTTCCGCTTTTTCGCACTTTGCGGCGTAAAATGCGACTTGCTCGTCGCTGAGTGTTATCGTCTTGTTTCTCGTCGTCATTTTCGCTCCGTTTAAAGGTACGAAAGCACGGAAAAGTCCGTGCCTTCGCAAATGTTTTCGTTACGTTTTATTCTTCCGCGTTTTCGGCGCTTTCCGCAGTCGCGTTATCCGGGTTGTCGGCGTTTTCCGCGGTTTCGTCGTCCGCCGCCGAGCCGTCGTCTTCGTCCTCTCTTACGGTAACCGACGCGCTGACTATCTTGCCTTCGCCCTTGAGCGTCATTATTCTTACGCCCTTGGTATCTCTGCCTATCTTGCTGATCTCGTCCGCGTGTACGCGCATAATTATACCGTTGTCGGCGATAAGCATTACGTCGTCGTCGGGGTTGATGAGTTTGAGGTTTACGAGGCCGCCGGTCTGCTCGTTGAAGTTGCCCGCTTTTACGCCTTTGCCTCCGCGTACCTGACATCTGTAATCGTCGAGACCGCTTCGCTTGCCGTAGCCGTATTCGGAAACGGTCAGCACTTCCTGCTCGCATTCCTTATTGATGACAGCCATGTCTATTACGCGTTCGCCGTCGTCGAGTTCGATGGACTTGACGCCCATGGTGTCTCTTCCCATCGCTCTCACGTCGCTTTCGGCAAAACGTATGCACTTTCCCGCGGACGAAGCGACGAGTATTTCGTCTCCGTCGTGAATATGCGCTACGCCTATTACTTCGTCGTCGCCCACGAGCGAAATAGCGATCTTTCCGCCCTTACGTATCGATTCGAATTCGCTGAATACCGTCTTCTTGATAAGACCGTTCTTGGTGGCGAGAAGCAAATATCCGTCGTAGCCCGTATCTTCCGCGATGGGAATAATGGCGTTGACTTTTTCGCCTTGTTCGATCTGAATAAGGTTGACTACCGCTCTGCCGCGCGCGGTGCGTTCGGCTTCGGGCACTTCGTACGCCTTGATCGTGTAAACTTTTCCCTTGTCGGTAAAGAGCAACAGATCGTCGTGCGTGCAAGTGACGAACATTTGCTCGACGAAATCTTCGTCCTTCGTCTTGTGTGCGGTAACGCCCATAGCGCCGCGGTGATGCGACTTGTACTCGGCTACCGGCAAACGTTTTACGTATCCGGTATGCGTCATCGAAATAACGACGTCTTCCCTGTCGATAAGGTCGCCCGCTCCTATCTCGGAGAAATCTATGCAGATCTCGCTGCGACGGGGCGTATTGTACGCTTCTTTGACCTCGAGAAGCTCTTTCTTGATAATCTCGTTAATACGTTCGGGCTTGGACAAAATATCCTTATAGTCGGCGATTTGCGCCTCGAGCTCGGCAAGTTCGTTTTCGAGCGCCTCGACTTCGAGCGAAGTAAGGCGGCGGAGTTTCATTTCGAGTATGGCGTTGGCTTGCTTGTCGGAGAGGATAAACCTGTCCATAAGACCTTGCATAGCCTCTTCGTTATCTCTGCTGCCCTTGATTATTCTGATAACTTCGTCGATATCTTCGAGCGCCTTGACGAGGCCTTCGAGAATATGTCCGCGCTCTTCCGCTTTGCCGAGTTCGTACTTGGTGCGGCGGGTAACGACTTCTATCTGGTGCTGCGCGTAATAGTACAGCATTTCCTTGAGGTTGAGGATCTTGGGTTCGTTGTTTACGAGCGCTAAGAAAATTATGCCGTTTGACGACTGAAGTTCGGTGCGCTTGTACAGAGCGTTAAGAACGACTTGCGCCTGAGCCTCGCGCTTGATATCGATGACGATACGCATACCTTCGCGGTCGCTTTCGTCGTTGAGGTTGGCGATGCCTTCGACCTCCTTATTACGCGCGAGATCGGCTATCTTCCTGATAAGGTCTTCCTTGATGACCTGATAAGGAAGTTCGGTAACTATGATCCTTTGACGGGGTACGCCGTGAACTTCGTGCTCCTCTATCTCGGTGCGTGCGCGGCAAATGTAATTGCCTCTACCGGTAAGATAAGCCTGTCTTATCCCCGCTCTTCCCATAATCAAACCGCCCGTCGGAAAGTCCGGCGCGGGAATGATCTGCATAAGTTCCTCGATCGTGATGTCGGGATTATCGAGAAGCGCGACGACGCCGTCGATCGTTTCGCCCAAGTTATGCGGCGGGATATTCGTCGCCATGCCGACCGCGATTCCGTCGCTTCCGTTGACGAGAAGGTTGGGAAAATGCGCGGGCAAAACGACGGGCTGCTCGAGCGTGTCGTCGAAGTTGGGATACCAGTCTACGGTGTCCTTATTGATGTCGCGGAGCATCTCGGCGGCGATCTTGCTGAGCCTTGCCTCGGTATAACGCATTGCCGCCGCGCCGTCGCCGTCTATCGAGCCGAAATTGCCCTGCCCGTCGACGAGCGGGCAACGGATCGAGAAGTTCTGCGCCAGGCGCACTAACGCGTCGTAAACCGAACTGTCGCCGTGAGGGTGATATTTACCCAAAACGTCGCCGACTATTCTGGCGCATTTTCTGTAAGGCTTGTCGTTGGTCAGTCCGAGTTCGCCCATTGCGTAAAGAATGCGTCTGTGTACGGGCTTGAGTCCGTCCCTTACGTCCGGAATGGCGCGCGCAACGTTGACCGCCATCGCGTAGGCGATAAACGACTTCTTGACTTCCTCTGTGCAGTCGACGTGGATAAGTTTGGTATTGTCAACGACGGGTTTTCTGTCTTTTTCGTGATTTGCCATCGTGTTTTCTCCTAAATATCAAGGTCCTTGACGAGCGTCGCGTTTTCTTCGATAAACTGTCTGCGCAGTTCGGGTTCGTCGCCCATAAGCGAAGAGAACGTCGCGTCGGCTTCCATTGCGTCTTTCATCGTGACTTTGAGCATAGTGCGGTGTTCGGGGCTCATGGTGGTGAACCAAAGCTGTTCTTCGCTCATTTCGCCGAGTCCCTTGTAGCGCTGCTGCGTGTAGCCTTTGCCCATTTCCGCCTTGATCTGTTCGAGTTCCTGCTCGGTATAGCAATACCTTACGTCCTTGCCTTTCTCGACTTTGTAAAGCGGCGGCTGGGCGATATAAACGTGCCCAAGCTCGATGAGCGGCTTCATGAATCTGAAGAAGAACGTGAGAAGCAAAATGCGGATATGGCTTCCGTCGACGTCGGCATCGGTCATGCAGATAATTTTGTCGTAGCGGAGTTTGCTCTCGTCGAATTCTTCGCCTATGCCGCAACCGAACGCCGTGATCATAGCCTTTATTTCTTCGTTTTCTAAAACTCTGTTGATACGCGCCTTTTCTACGTTAAGAATTTTACCGCGAAGCGGAAGTATCGCCTGAAAACGCCTGTCCCTACCCTGTTTCGCGCTGCCGCCTGCGGAATCGCCTTCAACGATAAAGAGTTCGTTGAGTTCGGGTTTCCTGCCCGAACACGAAGCGAGTTTGCCGACTAAATTCGCGCTTTCAAGACTCTTGGTCGCACGGGCAAGTTCCTTTGCCTTTTTAGCCGCAAGCCTGACTTTCGCCGCACCTATCGCCTTGTTTATTATGGTATCGAAAGTCTTTGCGAGTTTTTTGTTGTTCATGAGAGTGGCAAGTTCGTTTATAACGACGTACTCTACCGCAGGGCGCGCTTCGGGATTGCCGAGTTTGTTTTTGGTCTGCCCCTCGAACTGAACGTTCTGCATTTTGACAGAAACTATAGCGGTAAGTCCTTCCTTGAAGTCGTCGCCCAAAAGATTGTCGTCTTTCTCTTTTAAAAGATTGTGCTCCCTTGCGTAGTCGTTAAAGGAGCGCGTGAGTCCCGAACGGAAA
>CACZPH010000073.1 GCA_902783025.1 uncultured Eubacteriales bacterium
ACAATCTCGGAATCTGTTACGAAAACGGATTCGGCGTGCGAAAAGATTACAAGAAAGCAATCGAAATGTATGGCAAGGCGGTAGAGAACGGCGTAAAAGCAGGACTTGAAGGAATTAAAAACGTTTATTTGAAAATGGGTAAAGATAAGAGTAAACTATGATTACGACTTCACAAAAGGCAAGACTTTGCGAAATGGCGCAACAACTGAAACCGATTTTTGAAATTGACCATCCGATTATTGTGGATGGCTTTTCTTTTGCTCTTAAAAGGTGTCCAGGTGTCCGAACTTTTTTGTGGGTGTTCGAAATTGTATTAAATGTTATGTTTCTAGACATTAAAAACCGCAATCTGTCCACCGAGGCAAATTGCGGTTTTTTTATTGCAATAACCCCCCGCACGGGAAACCGTGCGGGGGGTTTTGTTTTTACTTCGGGTTTTGCTTTTTTACTTTCAGTTCGGGGTAGGCGGCGTTGTGGTCGAGGATTATTTGCGAAAATTTCGAGCCGTCATTGAGTTCCTCGGGCATAAAAACGGGTTTGTCGTAGAAAGAAAGGATTTTCTTTGCTTTCGCGAGCCTGCGCCTCGGGGAGAAAGGCGGAAGAACGAAGCGCGGCAGGTACATATACGCTCCGACCGCTTTGCACACGGCGACGTGTTTGCCGTCCGCGTCGTACGCGCCGTCGAAGCAAAGCACGTACTTATTGACGCCGACCTTGCCGCTCAGGTGCGCGGAAAAGTAAACTTTGTCCCACGGGAAAAAGGTTTTGTTGCACTTTATTCCCTCTTTTGTCGCCGTCACGAAGTTAAAGGCGTTGAAAAAAATAAGCAGCAGCGCGACTACCACCACGGCGATCATGACGGAGAGCGAGATAAGAAAGAACGTGAGCGAGCCGGTGCTTTGCTTATGGATAATACCCGCCGCGAGAAACGCCGCCGCGGTCAAAAAACAAAAGCAAGCCGATACGAACCACGTCGACTCCGAGAGGATAATGACTTTTTCTTTCTTTTCTTTAACTTCTTTCATGATCGGTCTTCCGGGATTATTATACAAAACGCGCGCGGTTTTGTCAACTCGCCCGACAAAAGCGGGAGAATAAAAAAACAAAAAAATTTTTTTGACCGCCCGTATTTCGTTTTACGGCGCTTCACGATTTTAAAACGCGGGGTAAAACTTGCGTCGGAATCGGTAAAAATACCCCCTGATTTTGAAATCGTGAAATCAAAAAAACAGGGTAAAAACGTTTGTTTTTGCCGCATTTTGCGAAAAAACGCGATTAATTACGCTTGACAAAACCAAAAATTACCCCTAAAATCTTAAATTGTGCGATCACTTGCACTTTTTTGAAAACTTAGGAATACGATAAATCATCGAGGAGAGTTAAAATGGGATTATTTTTCGGCACGGACGGACTAAGAGGAATAGTAAACGAAGACCTTACCGTTTCGCTCGCTTCCCGCGTGGGAAACGCCTTGGCGCAACTTACGGACAAAGCGAGGATTTTAGTGGGCAGGGACACGCGCGTCAGCGGGTCGCTTCTTACGCTGGGTTTTGCTTCGGGCGCGGTACAGGGCGGGGCGGTTGTGACCGACGCGGGAGTTCTGCCTACGGCGGGTGTGGCGTATCTTACGCGCACGCTCGGCTTCGATTACGGCGTTGTGATCAGCGCGTCGCACAACGGCGGAGAGTATAACGGCATCAAAATTTTTGACGGCAAAGGCTACAAATTGAGCGATAAGGAAGAGGAAAAAGTCGAGCGCAGGCTTATGCGCGACAAGATCAACGACTATCCCGACATCGGCCGCTACGAGCAGAACCTTAACCTTGCCAAAAAATACGAAAAATTCCTGATAGCGCAAGGCTCGGACCTTACCGGTCTTACGATAGTTCTCGACGGCAGTAACGGCGCGGCGCACAAAATAGCGCCGGCCGTTTTCAGGGCGCTCGGCGCGAGCGTGGTCGCTTCGTCGTGCAGCGGCGACGGCAGAAAGATAAACGATAACTGCGGTTCGCTGTATCCGGCGCGGCTTATAGCGCGCGTAAGCAGATACAAAGCGGACGTGGGTTTCGCCTTTGACGGCGACGCCGACAGGCTTATCGCGATAGACGAAAAAGGCGGGGTCGTCGACGGGGATATGGTCGTATATCTGCTCGCATCCGAATTAAAAGAAAAGGGACTGCTCAAAGGCAACGCCGCGGTGGGGACTTCGCACACGAATCTCGCCATCGAAGAGGCGCTGGGCAAAAAAGGCATAGGCTTTTTGCGTACCGACATAGGCGACAAATACGTGCTCGCGAAGCTTATCGAGAAAGATTTGTCCATCGGCGGCGAACAGTCCGGTCACGTGATACTCAAGGACGTTTCGACGACGGGAGACGGTATACTTACGGCGATCAAGCTTGCCGGAATACTCAAAGAAAAAGGCAGGCGTTTCAGCGAACTGTTCGACGTAAAACTGTACCCGCAGGTCAATCGTAACGTAGTGGTCAAAGACAAACTCCGCGTAATAAACAACGAGGAATTCGCTTCCGTCGTCGCGCGCGAGCAAACCGGACTTATCGGCAAAGGCAGACTTATGGTCCGCGCGTCCGGGACCGAGCCCAAGATCCGCGTAATGGTCGAAAGCCCGTTTGAGACGGAAAACGAACGCATAGCCGATCTGCTCGTTTCTCTGGTAAAAAAGTGCGACGACGAATAATATGTGCGGAATAATCGGCTACTTCGGTTCGGATCCGGCGCAAAACGCCGTAAAACTTCTCAAAAAACTCGAATACCGCGGCTACGATTCCGCAGGCGTCGCCGCGTCCGACGGAAAGGCTTTGCGTATGGTCAAAAGCGTCGGGAAAATACGCGTGCTCGAAGCGAAACTCGCCGCGTTTCCGCTTCCCGGGATCTCGGCGATAGCTCATACGCGGTGGGCGACTCACGGCAAAGTGAGCGAAACCAACGCGCACCCGATTATGCACGGCGAAAACTGGGCGGTGGTCCACAACGGCATTATCGACAACTACAAGGCTATAAAAGGCAACGGGAAATTCGTTTCGGACACCGATACCGAGGCGATAGCGTATCTTCTCGAGCGGGGAAAAGGTTTGTCGGCGGTCTTGGCCGCGGTAAGCGCGCTCGAGGGCAGGTACGCGTTTATCGCGCTCGAGCGAGGCGGCGACGCGTACTGCGTTTGCGGCGGCAGTCCGCTCTACGTCGCGCGCGGCTCGGCGATTGCCGCCTCCGATCCCGCGTGCTTTGCGGGGGCGGCGAAAGAATACTTTGCTTTAAGAAACGGCGAAATAGCGAAAATAAGCGGAGACGAGGTCGATTTTTTCGATTTCGGCGGCAACGCGATCCGCAAAACGCCCTTTACGCTTACCGCGGAAAGCGAAGACGACCCGGAGCGCGAGGGCGGGTATATGATAGCCGAGATATTCGATCAGCCCGCCGTCGTAAAGCGCGTGGACGAATACTACGCGCCGCGGATAAAGGAGATAGCGGAAGACCTTTCGCGGGCGCGGAAAGTCTATTTCGCGGGTTGCGGCACGGCTTATCACGCGTGCCTGTACGCGGCGAAAACGCTTAGTCCGCGTCTTGACTGCGAGGCGGTAGCGGCGGGCGACTTTGACGAAAGAACGGGCGTAAAAAACGGCGACGTATGCTTTTTCGTCAGCCAGAGCGGCGAAACGGCGGACGTCCTCGTAGCGCTAGGCAAGGCAAAACGCTTCGGCGCGAAAACGTACGCGCTTACCAACGTGGGATATTCGTCCCTCGCTTTGACCGCCGACGTCACTTTGCCCGTTCTTGCCGGAGCGGAACGAGCGGTGGCAAGCACCAAAGCCTACACGGCGCAGATAAGATTTTTCGCGTTGCTCGCGGCGTATTTTTACGGTAAGGAGCCGCCCGTCGCGACGATGGATCTCGGCGTTGTTTCCGCGTGCGCGTCGCGCGCGGCGCGAAGACTGTATAAAGAAAACGAAGCGTTCGTGCTCGGTATGGGCAAGGACTACGTGACCGCGCTCGAAGGCGCGCTCAAGATCAAGGAAGTGGCTTATCTTAACGCCAACGGATACCTCTCCAGCGAACTTAAACACGGTTTTATCGCTCTTATTCGCCCCGGATCGGTTGTTTACTGCGTAATGACCGACGAGGCGAAGAGCGGAAAAACGGTTTCCGCGGCGATAGAGGCGCGAAGCCGCGGCGCGTACTGCGTCGCCGTCGCTACCGACGGAATATTGAGCGAAGAGCGGCTCGCGGAGTTTGACGAAGCGGTAAAACTGCGCGGCGAATACGAGGCGGCGGCGTTTTTTCAGCTTACGGCTTTTCATCTGGCGGAAATGCTCGGACTCGAGCCGGACACTCCGCGCAATCTCGCCAAAAGCGTGACCGTGGAATAGAGCTTTGGGACAGACTTTGCGGGAGTAAAAACGCGACGAAAAAAAGGCGCCGCGTTTTTTAGTATTACGTTATGCGGAATTTGTCGAAAAAAATGCTTTTTTGGTAGTTATTCCGTTTGACAAACGCGGTTGATTATGCTATTATATTGTCGTTGGGAAAACCGACGAATTTAATACGGCCAGTATAAGCCTTCTATATCGTGGCGAAGGCGTTTCTACCGCAGTGCCCATACTTAACTGCGACTATTGGATCAGCAAAATAATGACGTTCGGCTTTAATTATTTCTCTCACGTATCGTTATTATTTTCGGTAGTTTATTGGCAGGAATTCAGGTTTCTGTCGATTTTTCTTTTTCGGAGCGACGATGAAAGAACTTGAAGACAAAATTCTCAAAGAAGGTAAAATATTGCCGGGAGACGTCCTTAAAGTAGGCAGTTTTCTCAATCAGCAGATTGACGTCGGACTTCTCGCGCGTATGGCGGAAGAAGCGGCGGGACTGTTTGAGAAAGAGAAAATTACCAAGGTGCTGACGATAGAGGCTTCGGGCATAGCGTTCGCCACCGCCGTGGCGCTCAGGCTGGGAGTAAAGATGGTTTACGCCAAGAAGCACGCTTCCGCCAACGTGAGCGGCGAACAGTACTGCACCAAGGTTTACTCGTATACGCACGGCAGGACTTACGACGTGGCGGTTTCGAAGGATTACTTGAGCGGCGACGACAGAGTGCTTATCGTCGACGACTTTTTAGCCGGCGGCAACGCGCTTAAGGGACTTATCGATCTCGTCGTTCAGTCGGGAGCGAAGGTGGTAGGCGCTTGCGTGGAGATCGAAAAGACGTATCAGGGCGGCGGCGACGAAGTGCGCGCCATGGGATACAGAGTCGAATCGCTCGCCAAAATAAGCAAAATGACCGAAAATTCGGTTTCGTTTTGTTCTTAATCGGTTATTTTTTATCAGGCGAAGACCTGAAAGGAGAAAAAATATGAAAAAAATCGTTTCTTGCGTACTTGCTACCGCTTTGGTAGCGGCTACCGCGGCTACCGCGGCTTGCTCGTCGGGCAGCAAAAAAATGGTTGACGACGGCAACGGCGTTACCATCGCTACCAACGTGCACGCAACCCAGGACTATTCTTACCTTAACGGTAAAGATTTCAGCGGCAAGACGCTTAACGTCGGCGCTATCTGGGTAGGAGACCGTACCGAAGGTTATACCCGCGCTCACGACGACGGCATCAAGGCGGCTAAGGCTACCATCGAGAGCGAGACCGGCGCTAACGTAAATATTACGTACAAGCTCAGCGTAGGCGAGGATTCCGCTTGCACCACCGAGCTCAACTCGTTCGGTTCGCAGAACTACGATCTCGTGTTTACCAACTCTTACGGACATCAGTTCCAGTACGGCGAAGGCGCCAACGCGGTATATACCAAGTATCCCGACACCACGTTCGTTTCTCTTACCGGCGACCTTGCTGCCGCTACTGGCGCTAGCAACTACAAGAACGCGTTTACCTCGGTTTATCAGTCCAGATACGTATCCGGCGTAGTCGCGGGTCTTAAGCTCAAGCAACTCGTTGACGACAATCTTCTTTCGTCCAAGAACTACGACGGAGAAAACATCAAGATCGGTTACGTAGGCGCGTACAACTATGCGGAAGTAGTTTCGGGCTATACCGCTTTCTATCTCGGACTCAAGTCGATCGTTCCCAATATCGTTATGACCGTACAGTACACTAACAGCTGGTACGATTTCGACGCCGAGAAGTCGACCGCCGAAGCGCTCATCGCCAAAGGTTGCGTTATCATCGGACAGCACGCAGACTCCGAGGGCGCTCCCACCGCTTGCGAAAACGCGTACAAGAAGGGCACCAGAGTTTACTCGGTAGGCTATAACGTAGATATGCTCGAGGCGGCTCCGCACGCGGCTCTTACCTCGGCGACCAATGTTTGGGAAGTATACTATACTTACGCTCTTTACACCGCTCTTGAAAGCGACGGCGACGATATCGAAACCAACTGGACCGCAGGCTACGACGAGGGCGCGGTAGACATCACCGCCATCAACGGCAAAGTTCTCAAGACCGATATTTCCGCTCAGGTTAAGCAGGTTGTAGACGCCGTTCATAACGGTACCACCAAGGTATTCGACGCAAGCACCTTTACCGTAAACGGTCAGCACCTTTCCTCCTACACCAATTCGTGGGGAATGAACGGTGCTGAGTGCATGGTGACCGAAGGCGGCAAGACTTACTTCAACGAGTCCGTTATCCGTTCGGCTCCTTACTTCGATATCCGTATCGACGGCATCACCGAAGTAGGCGCGGCTCAAAACTAATGACCTATTTGCGATCGACAAGCAATTAAGTTATACCAAGCATAGGGGTGCCGAGTCTTCTCGGCGCTCTTATGCGTTTTTACCGAAATTTTCGACTTTTTGGAGAAACAATGGACATCAATCAGACTCAGATAACGCCCGATTCCGAGGAAGCGGCCGGGATCGAAGTGCCCGCGGTAAAATTCGTAGGCGTAACCAAGGTTTTCGGCTCCATTATCGCCAACAGTGACGTGACGATGGATCTTCGCCGCGGCGAGATACTGGCGCTTTTGGGCGAAAACGGCTCCGGCAAAACCACGCTTATGAATATGCTCGGCGGCATTTACTATCCGGACTCCGGTCATATCGAAGTGGACGGAAAGGAAGTCGCCATACGCTCCCCGCGCGATTCGTTCGACTTGGGGATAGGCATGATCCATCAGCATTTCAAGCTTATCGACGTGTTTTCGGCTATCGAAAATATCGCTCTTTGCTCTCCGCGCGGCGAGAAGTACAGTCTCAAGGCGACCGAAGCGAAAGTAAAAGAGATCTGCGACAAGTACGGCTTCGAAGTAAACCCGAAACAAAAGGTTTACGATATGTCCGTCAGCGAAAAGCAAACGCTCGAAATAGTCAAAGTCCTTTATCGCGGCGCGGATATTCTTATTCTCGACGAGCCGACCGCGGTGCTTACGCCGCAGGAGGCGGACAGGCTTTTCGACGTAATACGCAATATGCGTAACGACGGCAAGTCCATTATCATCATTACGCACAAACTCCACGAAGTATTGGATATTTCGGACAGAGTGACGATTTTGCGTAAGGGCAAATATATCGGCACGGTGGAAACAAAAGACGCCACCGAGCTTTCGCTTACCGAAATGATGGTGGGCGACAAAGTCGAACTCAATATCGCTCGCAGCGAACCGCAAAACGTAAGCGAATGCGTGAGAATAGAGCATCTTACGTGTCTTAACAAGTACGGAGTAAAGGCGCTCGACGACGTTTCCTTTACCGTCAACAACGGCGAGATACTCGGTATTGCGGGCATAGCCGGGAGCGGACAGAAAGAACTGCTCGAGGCGGTGGCGGGACTGCAGAAAGTCGAGACCGGCTCGATAGTTTATACCGACAGAGAGACCGGCGAAGAACATCAGCTCGTCGGCAAGAATCCGCGTCAGATACGAGATCTGGGCGTGGCGCTCGCGTTCGTACCCGAAGACAGACTCGGTATGGGACTCGTCGGCAGTATGGGTATGACCGGCAATATGCTGCTTCGCTCGTACGACAAGGGCGGACATATCTTCACGGAGACCAAAGAGCCGCGCAGACTTGCCGAAGAAGTCAAGGAAGAGCTCGGCGTGCTTACTCCGGGTATCGAAACGCCGGTGCGCAAACTCTCGGGCGGTAACGTCCAGAAAGTTCTCGTCGGCAGAGAGATAGCCAACGCGCCCAAAGTGCTTATGACCGCTTACGCGGTACGCGGACTCGACATCAACACGTCGTATATCATATACAACCTTCTCGAAAAGGAGAAACGTCAGGGCGTGGCGGTGGTTTACGTAGGCGAAGACCTCGACGTTCTGCTCGCGCTCTCCGACAGGATTTTGGTGCTTTGCGGCGGACAGATCTCGGGTATAGTCGACGCGCGCACCGCGACAAAACAGGAGGTCGGCGCGCTTATGACGAGATTTAAGGTTTCGCGCGAAGAGCCCGCCGAAAGCGACGTAGCGGAAGACAAGGAGGCAGGCAATGACTAAAGAAAAAAGACAAACCGAGCCTTTCGTTCACGTAACGCGCCGGGCGGATATGAATAAATGGGTAAAACTCGCCATAAGACTCGGCGCGGTTTTGCTCTCGTTCCTTATTATTTTGATAGTCGCGTCGGCTATTACCGGCGACGGCTTGGGTCTTACCGTCAAGTATATTTTCGACGGCAACTTTGCCACCGGATTCAATACCGAAGAAATGTTTAAGAACGTTATGTTCCTTCTCGGCATAGCCGTTGCGCTTGCTCCGGCGTTTAAGCTGAGATTCTGGAACGTAGGCGCGCAAGGTCAGGTGCTTTTCGGCGCGTTGTGCGCGTCCATACTCGCCTTTTATATCGGAGACAAAATCCCCAACGCTCTGCTTCTTATCATGATGCTTATCGTCGCGGTGGTCGGCGGCGCGCTTTGGGCGCTTATCCCCGCTGTTTTCAAGGTCAAGACGGGCGCCAACGAAACGCTGTTTACGCTTATGATGAACTACATAGCGATCCAGCTTGTCGCGTGCTTTATCGACTTATGGAAAGGCAAAAATTCCGCCCTTCCCAACTTCAATATCCATGGTATCGATTCCATATTCGGGCTCAAGTACGGCATTACGTATCTTATCGTTCCGCTCATAGCCGTTATCGTATTCGTGTATCTCGCAAAGACGAAACAGGGCTACGAGATAGCGGTTGTCGGCGAGAGTATGAACACCGCTAAATACGCGGGAATCAATACGAGCAAAGTAATTCTTCGTACCATAGCCATTTCGGGCGCCGTATGCGGGCTGATAGGATTTTTGTACGTAGGTAACCTTTGCAGGCTCAGCAATACCGCGGACGGCGGTTACGGATTTACCGCGATAATCGTTACGTGGGCGTCGCAGTTTAACCCCATAGCCATGGCGGCGATAGCGTTCGGCATAGTCTTCTTCGAAGGCGGCGCGGGCGGTATCGTAGACAAGCACAGTAATATTCTCAACGCGTATTTTTCGTATATTATCGTCGCGATTTTCCTTTTCCTGCTTATCGGCTGCGAGTTCTTCATCAATTATCGCATCAATTTCAGCGAAAAAGTCAAGGAATTCTTTAAGAAAATTTTCGCCAAAAAGAAAAAGACGCAGGCCGAAACCGAGGAAGAAACGGCGCGACCCGCCGAGGATATTACCGACGACAAGCTTGTGGAAGAACTTCCGGACGACTCCCCCGACGAGGGCGTGCCGCCCGCCGATCCGCCGCAAAACGGCGAAGCGAACAAGGAGGTGGAGTGATATGCTTGAGAGTCTTACCAGTTGGATAGTAGGCGCCGTAATATTCGGCACCGTCATTATGTTCGGCGCTCTCGGCGAGATCCTTACCGAAAAAGCCGGCCACCTCAATCTCGGCGTTCCCGGTCTTATGTTTATCGGCGGTTTCGCGTCTTGGGCGGTAGCCTTCTTGTACGAGTCGGGCACGGACGAGCCGAGCAAATTCCTTATGATCTTGTTGCCGCTTCTCGCTGGATTCGGCGCGGCGGCTGTCGCGGGACTTCTTTACGCGTTTTTCGTAACGACTCTTCGCGCTAATCAGAACGTCACGGGACTCGCGCTGACCAGACTCGGCGTAGGTATCGGCTCTTTCGGCGGTATGTACGTACTCGTCAAGAGCGGCAAAAGCTTCGGCAAAGCGGTAAATACGTACGACGTTTTCGCCGAAAACCTGCACAGCATGTTCGATTTCCCCGAAGGCTCGGTGGTAGAGGCGATCAGCAGAATGCTCTTATCCTACGGCTTTATGGTATATCTTGCGATAATCTGCGCGGTTCTTATCCATTTGTTCCTGAGCAAAACGCGCCCCGGACTTAATCTTCGCAGCGTAGGCGAAAACCCCGCTACCGCAGACGCGGCGGGCGTCAACGTAGCTAAATACAAGTACCTCGCGACCGTCGTAGGCGCGGGCGTAAGCGGACTTGGCGGAACGTTCTATATCCTCGTGTTCTGCAACGGCGGCTGGTCTACGAACAATAATATGGAGGCGCTCGGCTGGCTTGCGGTCGCGCTCGTAATATTCGCGACGTGGCGCCCGCTCAACACTATTTGGGGATCGTATCTGTTCGCGATGCTGTTCTGGGCATACGCGTACCTGCCGGGAGTGATCGGGCTCAAAGTTTCCACGCCCGTCAACGACCTTTTGCAAATGCTTCCTTACGTCGTGACGATCGTCGTGCTTATCATCACGAGCACGCGCAGAAACCGCGACAATCAGGCTCCCGCTTCGCTGGGACTGTCGTATTTCAGAGAAGACAGATAAAAAGTAAAAATAAAAACGCGGCTTTTCGGATACCGGAGAGCCGCGTTTTTGTATACGTCGCGTTTATTTTGAAGCGGGCGAGCGGGAAAAAGTCGATTTGTACGCCCGAAAGAAAGTCGAGTAATCGTCAAAGCCCGCTTTCGCGGCGGCTTGAGACGGCTTTACGCCATTTTCGATAAGCGCGGCGGCGAGCATGATCTTTTTGTTGCGGACGTATTTCATAAGGCTTATTTTCATCTCGGTCTTGAAAGAGTGGCAAAGCGTGCTCGGCGAAACGTACAGCGCCTTTGCGATATCGTCGGCGGAACGGATAGTCGAAATGTTTTCGTTGATATACGTTATGGATTTTATGACGATGTTGTTGGCATGCAGAAGCGCCTCTTCGGCCTTGAGCGGCGCGTGAGCGACGTAGAACAGAAGTTCGCACAGCGCGTTTTTCGCCACGAACGCGAACGAATCAGCGTCCAGCATATCGCCGTATTGGCTGAGCCGCGAAAAGGTCGCCGCGACGATCGGGTATTCCATCGAATAGATAAGGAGCGGTTTTTCGAACCTTCCGAGTTTAAGGTCCGCGAGAAGCTTTTCGCTGAAATTAAAAACGAAACGCTCGTACGGTCTGCCCTCTTTCGGCATTACGAAGTGGTAGTTGCCGGGCGGGATTATAAGCATGGCGTGGGGAAACAGAGGATAGAGCGAACCTTCGACGTTCATTTTGCCTTCCTCGATTTCTTTGACGAACAGTATTTCGTACGTGGTGTGGATATGTTTGTCGAATATTCCCGCGCTTTCGGTGCGCGAATGACGATAGTCCACGCCGCCGTATTGGTCGAATTTGTTGAATATCTTGTCCTGCATATTATCATTTTAGCATTTATTTGCAAAAAACGCAATCTTTTTTGCCGTTATTTCATATTTTATTGCTATGGCGGTGTGGTATAATGTACATATACAGGAGGTTGTTATGATAATCGGGGCACAATTATATTCGGTGCGGTCGCTGCTTACCGACGAAAAGATCGACTCGACTTTCGCCGCCCTTTCGGATATGGGATATAAATGCGTGCAGTTTTCGGGCGCGCCGATACACGAGGAAGTCTTGGCGAGAGTGAGCGGGAAGTATTCTCTTCCCGTAGTGCTTACGCATTCCGATCGCGACAAAATTTTCGGCGATCCCGGATTCGTCATGGCTCAGCACGCCGTTTTTAACTGCCGCAATATCGGCAACGGCTGGATCCCGCGCGAGTGGCACGAAACCGAAGAAGCGCTCAAAAAGACTTGCGATATGATAAACGCCGCGGCGAAAAAGTACGAGGAAAAAGGCTACAAACTGTTTTATCACCATCATCATTTCGAGTTCGAAAAACTCGGAGACAAAACGAAACTCGATATAATCATGGAGTCTTGCCCGTCGCTTAACCTTACGTTGGACGTGCATTGGGCTATGCGCGGCGGAGTAAACCCGCTCGATTTTATTTCGCGCTACGCGGGAAGGCTCGAGTGCGTACACCTTAAGGATTTTGCGGTAGAGAAAGAAAAGCCGGTTTTCGCGCCCGTGGGAGAAGGCAATCTCAACTGGGACGAGATATTGCCCGCCTTAGAGAAAGCGGGTGCGAAATACGCGCTCGTAGAGCAGGACGACGCGGACTCAAAGCCCGATCCTTTGGGCGAACTTGCCAAGAGCGCTCGGTTCCTGCATAGCAGGGGGTATTGATATGGCTACGATAAGACTTTGCGCGTTTGCCGACGAGGCAAGCAAATTTTTGGACGGTCAGATAGCGGCGCTGAGGCGCAACCGCATAAAGCAAATCGAAATTCGCGGCGTGGACGGCGTAAATATCGCGGACTTAAGCCTCGATCTTACGCGCGCCGCCGCCGAAAAGCTCGCCGCCGCGGGGATAGAGGTGTGGTCGATAGGCTCGCCTCTGGGCAAAATAAACATATCCGAGCCGTTTGACAAAACTCTCGATATTCTGGACGACCTTATCGCCAAGGCGAAAATTCTCGGCACCACGCGAATTCGCGCGTTCAGTTTCTTTATGGAAAGAGACGAGTACGGCAAGTACGCCGAAGAGGTGTTTACCCGACTTGCGAAAATGTGCGAAACAGCGGCGCAAAACGGCGTTTCGCTTTATCACGAAAACGAATCGGCTATTTTCGGCTCGACGGTGGACAATTGCGAAAAACTATATAACGCGGTGCCGGCGCTCAAGACGGTTTACGATCCGTCCAACTTCATTATGTGGGGCGAAGATACCGCCGAGGCGATAAAACGGCTCCTTCCGCGCGCGGACTATATTCATATCAAGGACTGCGTAAAGGAAAGCAAAACGATCGTCCCGTCCGGCTACGGCGACGGCAGGATAGATGAGATAGTAAGGAGCGTAAAAGGCGATGTGACGATGACTCTTGAGCCGCACTTATTCGCCTTTACCGGCTACGACAAGATAGACAAAAAGCCGCTTAAGACGCGGTTTGAGTTCGCCGACAGCGACGAGTCGTTCGATTTCGCCGTCGGCGCGCTCAAAAAAATATTAAAAGACAACGGATTTTCCGAGAAGGAGGAGGGAACATGGACAAAGTAAGAATAGGTATCGTCGGCGTGGGAAACATGGGTTCGTCGCACGCCAAAAACATCGTCGAGGGCAAGGTGGAAGGCGGCGTGCTTACCGCGATAGCCGACATCAACCCCGACAGGCTCAAAGCAATGCGCGAAAAACTGCCCGAAAAAGTCGCGGAGTTCAACACCGCGAGCGAAATGTTCGACAGCGGGCTCGTGGATCTCGTAATGATATGCGTTCCGCATTATTTTCACCCCGAACTTTCGATCGAGGCGCTCAATAAAGGCTTGCACGTTATTTGCGAAAAGCCCGCGGGCGTATACACAAAACAGGTCAAGGAAATGAACGCCGTAGCCGAAAAATCCGACAAGGTCTTCGCTATGATGTTTAACCAGCGCACCAACCCCAACTATATCAAAATGCGCGAGATGATCGCCGCGGGCGAGATAGGCGAGGTCAAGCGCGTGACGTGGATAATCACAGACTGGTACCGCACGCAGTACTATTACGACAGCGGTTCGTGGCGCGCCACGTGGTCGGGCGAAGGCGGCGGCGTACTCTTCAACCAATGCCCGCACCAGATAGACCTTCTGCAATGGGTGGTAGGCATGATGCCCAAGCGCATAAGAGCGTTCTGCCACTTCGGCAAATGGCACGACATCGAGGTCGAAGACGACGTAACGGCGTACTTTGAGTACGAAAACGGCGCTACGGGTACCTTTATCACGACGACGGCGGATTCGCCCGGAACCAACAGGTTCGAGATAGTGGGAACGCGCGGCACGCTCACTTACGATACGCACCGCCATACTCTCACCGTAAGCAGACTTTTCGAAAACGAACGCGAATGGTGCCGCACCAGCCCCAACGGCTTTGCGCAAGTGCCCGGAGAGGTGGAAGAACTGCCCGAAATAAAACAGGATTTTTCGCAGCACGCGACGGTTGCGACGCAGGTTTGCCAGTACATTCTCGGCAACCGCCCCGACTATATCCACGGCGTGGAAGGCATCAAAGGCGTAATGATCGCCGACGCGATGCTGCTCTCTACCTGGCTCGACAAGACTATCGAACTGCCTTTTGACGACGACCTGTATTATTCGGAACTCAAAAAGCGCATCGCGACGTCGCGCCGCAAGGAAAAAACCGACAAACTTATCGACACTTCCGGCTCGTACGGCAGCGGCGGCAAGTAAGGAGCGGCGAAATGAAAATGACTTTTCGGTGGTACGGTCCCAATGACTGTATTCCCCTTGAGTATATCAAGCAGATACAGGGCGTAAGCGGAGTAGTCACAGCCGTTTACGACGTGCCCGTAGGCAAAGTATGGGAGCGGGAAAAAATCGACGAACTCGTGCGCCTTTGCCGCGAAAAGGGGCTCGAGTGCGAAGTTATCGAGTCCATACCCGTCCACGAGGATATCAAACTCGGACTTTCCTCCCGCGACGAGTATATCGACGCGTACAGGCAAAACCTTCTCAACTGCGGCAAAGCCGGCGTAAAGTGCGTTTGCTACAACTTTATGCCCGTGTTCGACTGGCTGAGGACGAATTTGCGCTACGTGCACGCCGACGGGAGCAATTCGCTCGCGTACAGCGAAGCGGACTTTAAGAAACTCGATCCCAACAACCTGCATTTGCCGGGTTGGGACGAAAGCTATTCGCAGTCGGAACTCGCCGGACTGCTCAAGAAGTACGAGGGCGTTACGCACGAGAAACTTTTTGACAATCTCGTGTACTTTCTGCGCGCGATAATGCCCGCCGCGGAAGAAGCGGGGATCAGAATGGCTATTCATCCCGACGATCCGCCGTGGGACGTTTTCGGACTTCCGAGAGTCGTGGGCAGCGAAGCGGACTTCGACAGGCTTTTCGCCGCCGTACCGAGCGAAAACAACGGTATGACTTTCTGCACGGGAAGTCTGGGCGCGGGAAGGTTCAACGATCTTCCCAAGATGGCCGCAAAGTACGCAAAGCGCGTATACTTCGCGCATCTTCGTCAGCTTAAGTTCGTGAGCGATACGGATTTTTACGAAAACGGTCACGCCACGAGCGAGGGCAGTCTCGATATTTACGCGATAGTAAGAGCGCTCGTCAAGGGCGGTTTCGACGGATACGTACGCCCCGATCACGGTCGCAACGTATGGGGCGAAGACGCTAAACCCGGCTACGGTCTGTACGACAGAGCGATGGGCGCGGCGTATCTCGGCGGCCTTTTCGAGGCGGTAAGCAAGGACTTAGAGCAAGAGAAGAGCAAGTAACGGAAATAACGTTCGACAAAGGGAAAATAACAGCCGGGGCAGAAGCTGCGAGGAAGCGCCCTTCGATATGGGCAGCGAAAAGTGTTCGGTTGCGGCGGACGGAAAAGGCGGACTCGGATCTTGTCGGACGGTCGAGCGCGGCGGCGTTCGTATACGACAACATAGGGAAAAAGAATTTTTTTGACAGATAAGGAGAATAACGATGGACGTTCCTTTCAAAGTAAATCTCAGCGATAAAGTTATCGCGATCACCGGAGCGGGCGGAGTGATATGCGGCGAATTTGCCCGCGCGCTCGCCGAGTGCGGAGCGAAAGTGGCGCTGCTCGATATCAATTTGGACGCGGCGAAAAAAGTCGCGGACGACATAGGCGACGCGGCGATTGCCGTAAAGTGCGACTGTCTTGACAAAAACAGCATTATCGAAGCAAAAAATACCGTCAACGCCAAGTGGGGTAAGGTAAATTTCCTCATCAACGGCGCCGGCGGCAACAATCCGCGCGCCACAACGGACAACGAAACGGCGGGCAAAGCGCGCGACGGGATCAAGGACTTTTTCGCGCTCGAAGAGAGCGGGCTGAAATTCGTGTTCGATCTCAATATCACGAGCGCGTTCCTTACCACGCAGGTTTTCGCCCGTGATATGCTCGGCGGCGGCGGCAATATAATCAACATTTCGAGCATGAACGCCTACCGACCTCTTACCAAGATCCCCGCGTACTCGGCGGCTAAGGCGGGCGTAAGCAACTTTACGCAATGGCTCGCCGTGCATTTCGCGGAGGCGGGCATAAGGTGCAACGCCATAGCGCCGGGCTTTTTCGTGACCAACCAGAACAAAGGACTGCTTTTTACGGCGGACGGAAAACCCACCGCGCGCACGGGCAAGATACTCGCCGCCACGCCCATGAAACGCTTCGGCGAAGTGAGCGAACTTGTAGGCGTTCTTTTGTGGCTTGCCGACGATAAGGCGAGCGGGTTCGTAACCGGCACGGTGATACCCGTCGACGGCGGTTTTTCCGCGTACAGCGGGGTATAAAATGAAAGATCTGCTCGTTTCCCCCACGGCGGAAAAACTCTACGAAACCGTAAAAGACCTGCCAGTTATCGACTACCATTGTCATCTCAGTCCGAGGCAGATACGCGAAAACGCTACTTTTTCGGACATAGGCGAGTTCTGGCTGGGCGGCGACCATTACAAGTGGCGCGTGATGCGCATGATGGGAATAGCCGAAAAGTTTATTACCGGCACGGCGTCAAACAGGGAAAAATTCAAGGCGTACGCGTCTATCGTGCCGTATCTTATCGGCAATCCGCTCTACGACTGGACGCACAGGGAACTGCGCGATATATTCGGCATAACCGAACCGCTCTCGGCCCAGAACGCGGACGAGGTTTTCGATCGCGCGAGCGCCGCGCTCAAGGATCTGTCCGTGTGGAAACTGCTCGACAAATTCAAGGTCGAGTTTATCGCCACGACCGACGATCCGATCGACTCGCTCGAGTATCACGGCGTAGTAAACGATACGCGCGTAACGCCGACTTTCCGACCGGACAAACTCCAGACGTTTTCGCAGGAGTATATCGACGAACTCGGTAAGGCGAGCGGGGTAGAGATAGCGACTCTCGGCGATCTTAAGAGGGCGCTTACGGTCCGTCTCGATTACTTCGTAAGCAAGGGCTGTAAGTTCTCGGATCACGGTTTCGCGGCTTTTCCGACGCGGTATCCGGACGAAGAAGAGGCGCAAAAGCTCTTTTTGCGCCGCGCCTTCCTTACCGAAGAAGAGAGAGAAGCGCTGTGGGGACGCGTTTTGCTTTTTCTTACCGAGGAGTACGCAAAGCGCGGTATTACGATGCAGATACACTTCGGCGTACTGCGCAACGTAAACCCCGAAAAGTTCGCGCTCTTAGGCCCCGACAGCGGCTTCGACGTGATAGGCGAAGCGCCGAAAACGCAAGACGTATTGCGTTATTTTGCGCTTACCCCCGACGAAAAGCGCCCCAAAACCGTGCTGTATTGCCTCAACGACTCGGCGCTCCCCGCGCTCGCGTGCCTTACCGGCGCGTACGCAAACGTCGTTATGGGCGCGGCGTGGTGGTTCAACGACAACAAGGCGGGTATCGAAAGGAATCTCGAGATTATTTCGCAGTATTCGCTTCTTGCCACGAATCTCGGAATGCTTACCGACAGCAGGAGTTTTTCGTCGTATTGCAGATTCGATTTTTTCCGCCGCATAATATGTTCTTTTACGGCGGCGAAAGTCGACGCCGGCGAATGCTCTTTCGCTCAGGCGAAGGCCGTGCTTTCGGCGGTGTGCTACGGCAACGCGAAAGCGCTTATAGGATAATATAGATCATACGTAGCGACGTTACCCGCGCCCTCGACCGAAGGACGCGGGTTTTTTTTGCGTTCCGCCTCACGGTTGCCTTTTTCGTCAAAATCCTTCCGGTAAATTTTGGCGATTTTTAAGTTAGCGTGCCCGTAGCCGGCAAAAAAAGTCTTAGTTTGTCAAGCGGAAAAACAAATTCGCCGAAAAACGACTTTTTTCCGCACAAAACGACGTCCTTCGGCAAATATCGAACACGCGTTTCCTTGCCCGTCGCGACGACGCGGCGGTATAATGGTTTTACGGTCGAACGGATCGGCCGCAATCTAAATAAAGGAGCGTAAACAATGAAGACTACTGTACTTTTGATCGACGACAACGTCGAATGGACCGACAGACTCAAAGGTTATCTCGACTCCACGGACAACTTCGCGGTGGCGGGAGTGGCGCACGACGGAGAGGAGGGGCTCGCGGCGTTCAACGAACTTCGTCCGGACGCGGTCGTGCTCGATCTCGTAATGCCCGTTCGCGACGGGTTCGGTTTTCTGGACGGGGCGCACAAGGGAAACAGTAAAATAATCGTGGCGTCCGCCTTGTCGCAGAGTTCGTTTATAAACCGCGCGGTAAACGGAGGCGCCGATTACTACCTCGTCAAGCCCTGCAAGCCCGAGACCGTCGCCGAACGCCTCGCGTACGTGATGCGGCCCAAGCGCGCGGAGAAGAGTACGGAAGAGAAAATGATCGAGGAGCGCATTACCAATATTTTTATTACGGTCGGGATACCGGCGCATATCAAGGGTTATCAGTTTTTGCGCGAAGCGATAAAAATGGCGGTGGACGACCCCGAAGTGATCAATTCGATCACGAAGAAACTGTATCCGTCCGTCGCGATGCGGTTCGACACGTCGGCGAGCAAGGTCGAGCGCGCGATACGCCACGCGATCGAGGTCGCCTGGAACAGAGGAAAAATAGAAAACATCAACAATCTTTTCGGAGTGCGCGTGTACAACCATAACGAAAAGCCCACCAACGGCGAATTTATCGCTCTGGTCGCCGACAAAATGCTACTCGAAAGCGTGTAAAGGAACACGCCCGGAATTGCTTATGAAGACGCTCCCTACGAGGGAGTTTTTGATTTTTAAAAAACAAATTTCGTTTTAATTTCGAAAAAGAGCCTAATACGCTTGCAAAAAATCCCGCGAAATATTATACTTGAAGAAGAAA
Source organism: uncultured Eubacteriales bacterium (assembly GCA_902783025.1). Classification (GTDB taxonomy): domain Bacteria; phylum Bacillota; class Clostridia; order Christensenellales; family Pumilibacteraceae; genus RUG12826. Next base: position 19,092 of record CACZPH010000073.1, read on the forward strand.
AATCTTTTAACTTTGCCCGTGAGCAAAACAAAGATGATCCGTTTTTTGCGGAATGCTCTTACGGGAGGATTCCGTTTTTTTATGGGAGGAGCGCGTGAAATTCAAGTCGAGAATAATGGACGAGTCCGCTATGCAGCGCGCGCTCGTGCGCATATCGCACGAAATAACGGAGCGCAACAAGGGCGCGCAGGGACTGGTGCTCGTCGGCATAAAGTCGAGAGGCATTCCTCTTGCACGTATGATATCGGATAATATTCTCAAGAGCGAAGGCGTGGGACCCGAGGTAATAAGTCTCGATATTTCGCTGTACCGCGACGATCTTACCGAGATTTCGGCGGACGCGCAGGTCAAGGGCAAGCCCGACGGGGAGATAAAGGGCAAGAAAATAGTTCTCGTAGACGACGTGCTTTTTACCGGAAGGACGGTGCGCGCGGCCATCGACGCGCTGCTCGCCGGCGGCAGACCCGCGGCGATACAGCTCGCCGTGCTGATCGACAGAGGGCACAGGGAACTTCCCATCCGCGCGGACTATGTGGGCAAGAACGTTCCGACGTCGCTCGACGAAGTGGTCGCCGTGAGCATTCCGCCTTACGACGACGTAACGGCGGTGGATATTTATTCGCTCAAGGACTAAAGGTAAACAGCGGCTATGAGCCGCGGAAATAAAAAAACAGGAGAAATATATGAAACAATTCAAGAACGTAGTGGTTTTCGATCATCCGCTCATCAAGCACAAGGTCGCGATTCTTCGCGACGAAAACACCGACATGAAGAAATTCCGCGAACTCGTGGAAGAGATCACGACTCTTATGACTTACGAAAGTCTCAAGGACGCGCCCACCGTTCAGGTCAAAGTCAAGACGCCTCTCGAGGAGACCGAACAGACCATGATCAAGGAAAACAGCATTTGTATCGTTCCCATTCTTCGCGCGGGACTGGGCATGGTAAACGGCGTTCACGTGCTTTTCCCGACGGCTAAGGTCGGACATATCGGAATGTATCGCAACGAAAAGACTCTCGAACCCGTTGTGTATTACTGCAAACTTCCCGAAGGGATCGACAAGAAAGTCGTACTCGTCATAGATCCGATGCTGGCTACCGGCGGATCGGCTTGCGACGCGATCGATCTTCTCAAACAGCGCGGATGCAAACGCATCAAGCTTATGTCGATAATCGGCGCGCCCGAAGGCATCGAAAGGGTCGCGACCACGCATCCGGACGTAAATATTTACGTATCGACGGTAGACCGCCAACTCAACGAGCACGGATATATTCTTCCGGGCTTGGGCGACGCGGGCGACAGACTTTTCGGCACCAAATAATCGGATTTTTAGCTTTGCGGACAAAAGACGCGCTCGAATGGGGCGCGTTTTTATTATCAAAAGCGCATAAAAAGCGCCGCTTGGCATACGAATAAGAGCGGGAAACCGTTTTACAAAGTAAAAAAACGCTTTTTGTCCCACAAATTTGCCTTTTTTTCTAAATTGATTGACAAATACTTTCGTTTGCTTTATAATTGAATTACTAAAAGTAAAAATAATTCCATAGGAGGGACTATGAAAAAGAAACTTGCAACCTTATTGGTATCGGTACTCGGCGTTACCGTAGCGAGTGCGGGAGTCGCTTGTACTCCTCAGCAATCTCAGCAACAGCAGGGCACCAAAGCGGAAAACGCTTACACCGTGACCGGCGACACTGACGGCAACATCAACGTCGCGTATTCTTCCACGACAGTCAATCTTACTTCTTACGTGACCGTTCAGTCCGGCTTCGAAATCAAATTTTATTCGGACGAGGCCTGCACGCAGGAAGTACAGGCGGCTTCTTACGCGCTCAGCGTAGGCAGCAACGTCGTTTACGCCAAGATCACCGAGATCGGCAAAGAGAACAACAGCGACGTGGCGATCATTACCTTCGTCCGTGCGCAGCGTACCAGCCTTGACGCGAGCGAAGCGCTCAAACTCAACGGACAGGTTTACGCCGGCGGCGAGATCAAAGTCGGCAGCGCTGTCAGCTCCGTCAACCTTACCTCGACTTTCACGCTCGAGAACGGTTACGGCATGACCGCTTACGCGGACTCCGCGTGCACGCAGGCGCTTACCGCGTCCGACGTAGCCGTCGAGCCCGGCGCCAACACCGTTTATCTTAAGGTTACGGAGAACGTCGATTCGACCAATTCGTACGTATTCCGCGTAAACGTGTACAAGACGAGGTCGTATTCGGTTACTTTGCGCCTGCCCGCCAAACTTTTCCCGGACGCTCTGCCTCAGGTCGTCAGCGTTGACGAAAAGACCGTTTACGAAGCGCTCGCTCCCGAGCTTGACTCCGAAGCGTACAATTTCCGCGGCTGGTATCTTCAGGAAGACTTTATCGACAAATACAACGACGGCGCGATCAGCTCCGATATCGAATTGTTCGCCGACGTAAGAGAAAAGTCGTACAGCAAGTCGGTAAAATTCCTTCTCGAAAGCAAAGACGGACTTTACAAGGAAGATCCTTCTCTCGCTATTGCGGAGAAGTCGTTTAAGGGCGCGGTCAAGGCGGCGGATTTCGAAACCGAAATCGCGGCCGTTACGGGATTCGAGCTCAAAGATTTCGAAAAGACCGCGGACGGCGTAGTCGTAAGACTTGCGCGCAAAACTTTCGACGTCGTATTCAAGAATTCGAAGAGATACGGCAGCGAAGTTATCGATACCGTTTCGGTAAAATACGGCCTTACTCCCACGGCTCCCGTTATCGCGGACATACGTCGCGACGACGAAAAGACCGACAAACTCGCGGGCTGGAACGCCGGCGACGAACTGTACGGAGCGGATCTTGCCGGATTCGAAGTTTCGGGCGACGTCGTTTTCGTCGCGGAATACGACACCGTATCGACCACTTATTCGATCACCGCGCTTTCCGGCACGGGTTATACCGTAACGATCGTTACCGATCAATCCGGACTCAAGAAAAACGCGTCCTTCCAGTTCGACGTTATTCTCGACACCAACTATTCGCACTGCAAAGACGATATCGAAGTTTACCTGGGCGATACCAAAGTCACTCAGCACGTACTTGACAGATATACCGCGGTAGTTCCCGGCGACGCCGTTATCAGAGTGGAGGGCGTTGTCGAAAACTCTTATTCCGTAACGCTCGCTTCGACTTTCGCCGACGACAACTTCTACGGCGTATCGGCTTCGGACGCGGACGATATCGGATACGCCGTCGACGTTTCCGACTCGCAGCTTTCCACCGTGGCGCTCAAGGATTACGAGCCGTCTATCAGCGTCGACGGACTCAGAATAGGCGCGCATACCGTAAAATTCGTGCGCAAGAGCGATCGCGTAGTGCTCGGAGTTAAGGAATTCACTTTGGTTCCGACCACCGCCAAGACGGTCGACCTCGGCTCCGTCGAACTCGGAAACATTTACATTTCCGGATTTACCAAGGACGGCGACGTTTTCCGCGCCGACGCGTCCAAAGCCGGAACCGGCGAACTTATCGGCGTAAAATTCGGCGACAACTTCATTCTCGACTATGAGGTGGAATACAACGCCACGTCCACCGAAAAGGAGCCCGCTTACGGCTTTACTGTCAGCGCGGGCGGCGACAGCGTATCGTTCGGACTTTACGAAAAAGGCGTATATCTTGCCGTAAACGGTCAGGTGTTCGCCACCAAGACCGGATACGATGCCAAAGTGCTCGACAGCGTGGCGACCTTCAGGAAATTCACTCTCGTTCGCAAAAACGGATTCGTATTGTTCTTCGTGGGAGAAGAGAAGACTCCCGCTTTCGTTCTCAGCGGCGAAGGATTTGCGAGCGTAACCGGCACGGCAGAGATCAACGACGCGTCGTTTGCGGCTAATCTCGCTTCGGCTATGGGCAGGATCCTCGATCGTGATTACGTATCCGCGGCCATTCTTTCGGTAGCGACCAACGCTCCGACCGCAAAGCTTTACAGCACTTATCGTCAGGTCGGATTCGTCATGGGAGCGGAACACACCGAAAACTACCACAACTTCAGGACGATCAAGATAAACGGCGCGGCTGCCGAAGACACCTTCGACGTCGGCGATCCCGAATATTCGGTAATGATCGGCACGAAGCAGGCGGGCGGCGAAGGATCCGTTACTTACGATCTTGCTTCCTACGGCGGAATGCTTTACGGCAAGCAGATCACCATTCATATCCTTATGGGCGAGGACACCGACGCCGAAAACGACGGAAAGGGTATCTATTATATCCAGACGCCCTCTCAGCTGCTCGTTACGCGTAAGGACAAAGACGGTAACGTTATCGCCACCACCGACGAGATACTCGGAGTCAGAGCGATCAACGAATACGGCGACGAATACGAATATACTTTCGTGGCAAACGAAGGCGAAGATTACGAATTCGAGTTCGTTTATGCGCCCGTAGAGTCCAAAAAAGCGATCGTTAACCTTTCGGCTGTTCTTGCCGGACAGGTTGCGGGCGGAATGGATTACTCGATCACCAACGAGGAAGGCATGGTGGTTTACAGCGGCAAACTTTTCCGCAACGGCGAATTCAGCATCTCGGATCTTCCGCTCAAAGCCGGCACTTATAAGTTCCGCGTAGAAGGCAGCGAATATACTTTCGGCGGCACGAAGACCTTTGAGATCACGGCGGAGCAGGCCGCGGCAAACGAAACCGTCAACTTCGCGGGCGACGAAGCCCTCGTGCTCAAGGAAAACATCTGGGGCGAGCCCACCTCCTCCGGATTCAGTTCCTGGTTCGACAAGAACGCGGACGATCCCGCTTCGACCTATTCCGTACATTTTGCGCGTGCGGGCATAGGACATACGATCTTTAATCTCCGCCAGGGAATTGCGGACGGACAAATGATCTCGTATACTCTCAAGTACAACGATAAGTCCGCCGACGGAAGCGAACTCGCTAACGGTACTTTCCCCGCGACCGGAACGGTTTATAATCTCGAAAATCAAGAGCAGGATACTTATATCAAAAACACCGTAGACGGCAACAATATGGGTATTACGAGCAACGGCGTCGCATGGGGCGCAATGCCCACCGGCGCTTCGCCGCTCACTTCCGTCAAGGGTTTGTTCGGAATAAATATCAACATATACAACAATATCGTTAAACTGACCGATTACAGCGTGGCTTACGACTTTGCGTACCTTCGTAAGGACGGAAAGGTTTACTTCCTCGCGAAGTATCACGGCGACGAGAATTATTCGGTTGTTTCCACTCTTGACGCAAGCGGCGACGTTTCGTCCATTTCTCTTGCGATTTCCGGAGCGACGGCGTTCTATCTCAACTATACGTACAGCAATTTCGCCTTTAACGACAATGCGGAAGAAGTTTACGCTGTGCTCGATAAGGCTTACGACGGTCAGACGATCAAGGCTAAGGACGGCGACGGCAACTACGAGTCGATCACGATATCCAACTACGGCGGAGCGGCGCAGAAAGCACCCGTCGATATGTCCCCGCTCACCTCTAACGACGCGTACAAGAACGATAACAACGGATTGCTTCGTGCCGGCGCTACGTTTAGCATCGAGGCGGATATCGACGTCTGGGGCGGCAAGTACCTTGCAAAAGGCTTCTACGTTCAGGACGAGAGCGGCAATTTCCTCCATATCGTGCCCAACGGCAGATCCGACGCGTGGATGGTTTCGGTATCGGCAGGCAACGGTTACGCTTCGCGTATCATGCCCACTTGCTCCAACACCAATATAGACACTTTCTTCGATATTAACTCGCAGGCGAAATTTACCTATCACGCCAAACTTATCGTCGAAGGCGACGTATATACGCTCTATTACAACGGTCAGAAAGTATTCGAAATCAATCTCCGCGAAGAGTATGAGACCAAGAAACCCGACCAGCTCGCGTTTTATCCGTCCGGAAGCTATCTGACGCTCGGAGTGTACGAATTCGGCGACGGCATTTCGTATTCGCAGTACCGCAATATCAAGGTTTCGTACGCTAACGAAAGCGCGTTCGCGACGCTCAAGGTAAAAGGCGCCGACGACTATAAGGTTCTTTCCGAGGCCGGAGTGGAGACCACCTCTTTCGTGGCGGGCATGAACGCCAAGCTCAGAGTCGCTAAGGAAGGCTACGTAGTGGATTCGGCAACCGTTAACGACGAGATCGTTTCGGCTAAGTGCGTCGATTATGCGGCGGGCATTTACGAGATCCCCTTCACTTTCGAAGAGGAGACCAACGTTGAGGTCGAATGGTCTCAAGCCAAGGCCGTTGCGCCCGTAACCGTAAGCATAACCAATCTTACCGACAACGCTTATACGTTTACCTGCGGCGAACTTACCTTCTCCGGTACCGCTCAATCGGGCGTTATTTCGGCGGAACTTCCCGCGGGCGAGTGGACGCTCGAGATCAAGACGACCGGAAATCTTTTCGGCAAGACGATGACTATCGAGATCCCCGAAAACAGTACCGAGCCTATCGACAGGAACGTAACGCTCGAAGTCAACGAATTCGGCGTAAGGGACATTTCGAGCAAGATAGTCGCTATGAGCAAGGACGAACAAGGCATTAACGTTTCGATAGAGGATCTTTATCGCAACGGCGGCGTATCGTATAATATCTTGCCCAAACTCAGCAACGGTCAAATGATCAAGTTTACCTACAAGGGAGATCCCGGATTCGGCTATGACGAAAACGGAATCAACAGAGCGACTACGACCGACTCGTACCTGAAGTTTGCGGTAGGCGCGCCCGGCACAGACGTAGGCAATGAAGATCAGATCATGGGCTTGAAGGCAAACGGTGAGGCGTTCGGTAAAGGAACCGCCGCCGTTAAGCCGAGTCCGTTCAGCAGTATCGTTCAGAACTATCAGAACGAAAACTGGGACATCACTTACGATCTCGCTTACGTGCGTATCGACGACGTAGTATACTTCCTCGGCAAATACGGCACCGCTGACAAATACGACGTTCTTCTTTCCAAGAACCTCGGCGCGGGAGTCGGAGCGGCAAGCGTAAACCTCCGCGTCGCGTCGGGCGGCGGCATCATGGCATGGGTAAAATACTCCTTCCTGCATATGCAGTACGTGACCGACTCCGCCGAAGTAACGGCGTTCTACGAGGCGGCTAACAAGTAAACAGACTCACACGCAAAAGACCGGCGGAAATTCCGTCGGTCTTTTTGTTTCCCGCGCGCAAATATATATGACGCATACGGGAAAATATTTGCGAAAAAATACTTTTTGTTGTATAATATACGCGTATGCTGAAGATTTGCGTTTTCGGAAGCGGCAGCAAAGGCAACTGCACGCTCGTTTGCTCCGACACAACTTATTTACTCATTGACGACGGTTTGCCTGTCCGCCGCGTCGAACGCGAACTCGATCGCGCCGGCATAGATCCGCGCTCGGTAAGCGTCCTTGTCACGCACTCGCACGTCGATCACGCGGGCGGTCTCGCCGCCTTTGTGACCAAGTACGGCGCGGAGGTTTACGCCGAAGCCGCCACTTACGACGCGCTCGTATTAAAATACGGCGTGCCGGCGGGCAAAGTTATCGCTTTCCGTGCGGGCGGGGATTTTTTCGTCGGAGACGTAACGGTTTCGCCGTTTAAGTTAAGTCACGACGTGCCGTGCGTGGGATACGGTCTGTATTGCAACGGCTGCAAGATCTCGGTCGCCACGGATCTGGGCAAGATCTCCGACAAAGTCGTGGGATTGCTCTCCGACTCCGATCTCGTGATGCTCGAATTCAATCACGACGAAGAAATGCTCAGACGCAATCCGCACTATTCGGATTTTTTGAAGGCGCGCATTAAGTCCGATAAGGGGCATTTGTCCAACGCCGCCGCTTGCCGCGCCGCGGTCAAACTCGTAAAAAGCGGCGTAAAACAGTTGATACTTGCGCATCTTTCGCAGGAAAACAATATTCCCGAACTCGCTTACGAAACGCTGAAAAACGAGCTTGAGCGCAACGGTCTCGAGATAGGCCGCGACGTGAGAGTGGAGGTGGCGCGGCAGGACGCGCCCGGGGAGGTGCACGTAATATTATGAAGAAAGTGTCTTTTTCGACAGGCTCCGCGGCGTACGCGGCGGCGATAGCGGCAAACCTTATCGTCCAGTTTGTTTTCGCGGCGATAATTGCCGTCGGCGGAAGAACGGACGCGGTTTCGTTCGTCGCGTCTTTTTGCGTCGAAGCGGCGATGTTTACTGCGGCGGCGATAGTGCTCGCCGCTACAAAGAGCAAGCCGACCGTCGCGATACGAAAACCCAAAGCGAACAATCTCGTACTCGGTCTGCTTATCTGGTTTCTCACTTTCGCGGGAGGTTTTTGGGCGGCGCTGTGGGCGGAGAAAGGTCTTGCCTCGCTCGGCCTTTCCGTGCCGGGTATAAGGGTGGACGGATGGTATTTCGTCCCGGCTGTTTTTTGCACTTGCATAGCGGCGCCCGTTTGCGAAGAAACGGTCTTTCGCTCGGCGCTTCTCGGCGGACTTATGTCGAGATTTTCGCAAGCGGCGTCGGTTATTCTGAGCGCGCTCGCTTTCGCTCTTATGCATATGAGCCCGTTCCAGTTCGTTTTTCAACTTTATCTCGGCGTATCGCTCGCAATCGTCGCGTACAGGACGCAAAACCTTGCTTATACGATGATCATGCACGCGGTAAGTAATTTGTGCGCCTTGCTTCTTGCGTTCGTTCCGGTCGATTTTACGGCGGTATGGTGGACGATCATTCCCGCCTTGCTGTTGATCCCGTCGACGCTATGGGGAGTGATCACGCTCTCAAAAGGCCTGAAAAACGAATCCGAAGACGAAGCGGCGACCGATAAAGAAAATACAGGCTGGGTGCCGTACGTTATCGCTTTGGCGATATGCGGCGCGGTATTCGCGACCGGATTTTTCGCCTTTGCGGGCTAAAAAGCGCAATAAAGCGTAAAATACTTGCAAAACAATGCGTTTCGTATTACAATATAACTATCTTATCGGAGAATAATATGGATAACGAGCAACTTCTCAAGAGGCAAAAACTTTTCCGTGCCGGAGGACTGATCCTTTTCGTCGACGTCCTCGGGCTGGTTTTTATGCGTATTCTTATGCGCTTGCTTGCCGCTAACGTTTTTACCGGCGCGGATCCCGTATCCGACGAAATATGGACTAACGTGATTTTCGATATAGGCGGGCAGGTCTGCATTTCGCTTCTGCTGACTTTCCTCGTGGCGAAGCTGTATCTCAAGCAGGATTTCAAGACGTATCTCAATACGTCCAACGTGCGCAAATTCAATCCGCTCGTTATTCCGATCGCCGTCGGCATCGGCTTTTTTGCGCCCGCAATGTCGGGACTCGTCAACGTTTTTTCGAATCTGATATTCAGCTCGATGGGTCTGTATTATCCCTCGCAGGAAACGATCCTTCCGCCGCAATTCAATATAGGTATATTTATCCTGTATATCTTTCTTACCGGCGTATTGCCCGGAGTGTGCGAAGAAATGGTCAACCGCGGCATTGCGCTTACGGCTCTTCGCGGGACGTTTAAGGAGTGGCAGACGATAGTGATCGGCGGTTTGGTTTTCGGACTTTTCCACCAGTATATTTTCCAGACGTATTATACCGCGGTATTCGGCGCGCTTTTGGTCTTTATCGCTTTGCGCACGCGTTCGATAATCCCGTGCATGATCATCCACTTTACCAACAACACGCTCTCGGTAGTCAGCGAATTCGCCGATTTCTATCATTGGAGCGCGGATATTTCGCTGTTCGGGATCATTCGGAAGATCACGGATAACAACCTTCTTACGATATTTTTCCTTATCGTCGGGCTCGGCGTTCTCGTATTGCTTGTATGGCTTTTGGTAAAGGTCGTTCGCGACGGCGACAAAAAGAAAATCGCCCGTACAGTCGGGATACCCGCCGATCAAACCAAATACGTCAACGTCGAGGTCCTCGGCGGACCGCTCGGCGACACCGTGTATTACAGACCCGTTTTTCGCGATACGGTATTTTACTGGGGCGCGCTTATCGTTTCGGTAAGCACGACGGTATTTTCCGTAATTTCGTCGCTGATATGAAAAAGATCAATATCGTCTGCGTAGGCAAGATCAAAGAGAAGTTTATTTCCGACGGCATTGCCGAATATCTTAAGCGGACTTCGAGATTCGCCGCCGTTTCGGTCGTCGAACTTCCCGATCACGCGACGGATAAGGCGGAGTGCGTAAGAAAAGAAAGCGACGAGATACTTTCCAAACTCAAAGGCTACGTCGTTGCTCTCGATATAGGCGGAACGCAAAAGTCCAGCGAAGAGATCGCGCTCACGCTCGACAGGGCTTTCGTTACGAGTCCGGAAGTTACTTTCGTTATAGGCGGATCGTGCGGCTACGACGACAGAGTGAGAGCGAAAGCCGACGAAAGACTGTCTTTCGGCAGAGCGACTTTTCCGCATCAGCTTATGCGTCTGATGCTTTGCGAACAGATCTACCGCGCGTTTACCATTACCGCAGGTATGCCTTATCACAAATAACGTTCCGCCCTCTTGAAAGAGGGCTTAAAAATTTTCGCGAGCGGGCGCACATCGGCGAAGGAAACCGCGTAAGAAGGAGTAAGTCATGACGGACGACGAAAAATTTATGCGCGAATGCGTCAAAGAAGCGAAAAAATGCCTTAAGTACGGCGACGTACCCGTAGGCGCGATCGTCGTAAAGGACGGCGAAATAATAGCGCGAGCGCACAACGAGCGCGAAAAAACCAATCTTTCGACTTCGCACGCCGAAGTTCTGGCGATAAACCGCGCGAGCCGGAAACTCAACAACTGGAATCTTACGGGGTGCGAGCTGTACGTAACCCTGGAGCCCTGCGTAATGTGCGCGGGCGCTGTAATTTCCGCGCGAATAAGCAGGGTTTGTTTCGGAGCGTACGACAAGCGGTTCGGCTGCTGCGGAACGCTGTATAATCTTCTCAACGACAGATTCAATCACCGCGCGCCGGTAAGCGGCGGCGTGCTCCAAAGCGAATGCGAAACCCTGCTCAAGGATTTTTTCGGCGCGGTAAGGCGCAATACGAGCGAGAATTAACCAAAAATCGACGTAAAACGGGGCGTTTTGCCTTGACATAAAACGACTAAAATAATATAATATATTTATGGGAACGAAAACTTTTTCTATTATCATCAAGACGGCGTACGAAAACCTCGGCAACACCGCGGGCGTCGAACTTTTCGGCAAGACCATGCTTCAATGGGTGTGTTCGGCGGTGCGCGGAGAGTTCGTTACCGTAGATTACTCGGACAAAGTTGAAATCCCCGTTCTTATCAGACCATACCTTAACCCCGAAGCTGAATATACCGTAGTGCTCTATTCGGACACGCCGCTTATCACCGAAAAAACGGTGAACCAAGCGGTCGCGGAAGCCGAAAAGTCGGGCGCGAACGTCATCAAGCTTACCAGGGGTTTTGTTTTTAAAACGGATTTTATCGCGCAGGTAGACAAGATATATACCGAGGAAACGCATTACTACGACGAGGAAGACTTCGTTACGGCTTTTTCGTACCGTCAGGTCGCGCTCATCTGCGAAATTTTGCGCAATCGTATCCTTAACTTCCATATGGAGCGCGGAGTGTATATCGAGGACGTCGCCACGACGTTTATCGGCAGCGAAGTCGTTATCGGCAAAAACGTCCGCATCGCGCCCAATAATATCATTAAGGGCAATTCGGTCATCGCCGACGGCGTAAGACTCGAAACGGGCAATAATATCATAGACAGTTATATCGGCAAGAAGGCGACTTGCGTTTCGTCGCGGATCAACCATTCGTCGGTGGGCGAAGGCTCGTCCGTAGGTCCGTACGCAAACCTCAGGGAAGACGTTATACTCGGCGCGGACTGCCACGTGGGCGACTTCGTGGAGATCAAGAAATCCAAGATAGGCGAGCGTTGCAAAATGGGACATCTCGCGTATATCGGCAACGTCGTTATGGGCAGAGACTGCAACGTCGGAGCGGGGACCGTTTTCGCCAACTACGACGGCAAGGACAAGCACACTACCGTGGTGGGGAACCGCGCGTTTATCGGTTCGCAGTCGACCATAGTCGCGCCCGTTACGCTCGGCGACGGCGCGTTTGTCGCGGCGGGATCGGTCATTACCTCGTCGGTGCCCGAAAAGGCGCTTGCCATCGCGCGTGCAAGACAGGTCGAGAAACCCGAATGGAAAGGCAACAAATACACCGCGTCTCCCGAGGCTGACGCTCAAATTCTAAAAGGTACAAATTTTTCGGAGGAAAACTTATGATAACTCACGGCAACAAGATCAAACTCTTCGCAGGCAACGGCAACAGAGCGCTCGCTCAGGCTATTGCGGACAAGCTCGCAATGCCGCTCGGCGACATGAACGTCGGCAAATTCTCCGACGGCGAAACCTGCGTACAGATCAACGAATCGGTAAGAGGATGCGACGTCTTCGTGATCCAGTCCACATCCACCCCCGTCAACGACAATCTTATCGAACTTCTCGTTATCATCGACGCTATGCGCAGAGCCAGCGCGGGCAGAATCACCGCGGTAGTTCCTTACTTCGGCTACGCGCGTCAGGACCGTAAGGCGAGAGCGAGAGATCCGATCACGGCAAAACTCGTTGCCGACCTTATCACCACCGCGGGCGCGGACAGAGTCCTTACCATGGACCTTCACGCGCCGCAGATCCAGGGCTTCTTCGACGTTCCGACCGACAACCTTCTCGGCGTAAGCGTTCTTGCCAAATCCATTAAGGAAATGGATTTTGCCAAGTCCGACAATCTCGTAGTCGTTTCGCCCGACGTAGGCTCCGTTTCGCGCGCTCGTCAGATGGCGCAAAAGCTCGGTTGCGGTCTCGCTATCGTGGACAAGCGCCGTCCCAAGCCGAACGTTATGGAAGTTATGAACATTATCGGCGACGTTAAGGACAAGGTTTGCCTCGTCGTAGACGATATGATCGACACCGCCGGAACTATCACGCAGGGCGCTAAGGCGCTCGTCGACGTAGGCGGAGCGAAGGAAGTTTACGCTTGCTGCACGCACGCCGTACTTTCCGGCCCGGCTAAGGAACGCCTCGACGCGTCGCCCATCAAGAAACTGTTTATGCTCGACACCATCGCTCTTCCCGAGAACATGAAGAGCGACCGTATCGAAACGCTTTCCGTTGCCGAGATCTTCGCTCGCTCCATCGAGTGCATCTTCGCGGATATGCCTCTTTCGAAGCTTTACGAATAAAAACTCAATACGTATTACGCAAAACTCCCGACTTATCAGCCGGGAGTTTTTGATTTATGCGTTAAGTTATACTTTCAAGCGCAAGACTTGAAGAAAAATGCGCTTTGCAAACTTACAGCGTGAAGGCGAAAAAGTTTTCTTTGCGTTTTGAAGCGTCGATCGTAAAGGAAACCGTTTTGCCGCCGTAAGAAACCTTGACCGAGTATTTGCCGTAAAAGCCGCGCATGGTCGCTGTGCCGTTTCGAGTAGCCGCAGAAGTCGAAGTATGCCAGTTTTCCTTGATAAGACGGCGCAAAACCGCGTAAGACTTCTTGGGCGTGAGATCGAAGTTCATAAGTCCGCCGTAGTAGACGTTTTCGCCCTTGGTCATATCTCCTTGCGGCGCCCACGCAGCGTAACCGTCGACGAGATTCCAGTAAATTATCGCTTCCATAGAGGGGTGCGAGAAGAAAAGCGTGTAAATTTTCTCTATCAGCTCGGCTTGGATATCAACGTCCGTTTCGCTTGCGGAGAAAGCGGGGATAGTCATTTCGGTAATCTGCAGAGATTTATCAAGGCTCGCGTACCGATCGAGAATAGTGTAAAGACGGCGCGGATTATACATATAGTACGCTTGTTTTTCTTCGTCTTCGGGTTTGTAAAACCCGTGGAACTGCATACCGATACCGTCGAGATGTTTTACCGTCCGCAGCAGTCTTTCTATCTGCATAAAATACGGACTGCGGTTGCCGCGGAAAGAAGCGCCGAACATTCCGTAGTCGTTGATTATCAGTCTGTTTTGCTTAAAGTATTTGTCTGCGGTAAGGAAACTCCATTCCACAAAGTCGTCTTCGTTGTAAAACGGCGTTTTATTCGCGTGTGATTTGTCGTCGGGATCGAGCGTTTCGTTGGTCACTTCCCATGACGGGATCGCAAACGAATAACGCTCGGCGAGAGTGCGCATACGCTCCTCGATAGCGGCTTTTTCGTCATCCAAACCCATTGCGCGCACCCAGTCGGGCGCAAAATTATCGTAGTTGAGACAATGACATTTCGGCTCGATGCCGTTTTTGACGCAAAAGTCAACGCACAGATCGGTCGCCGGGCGGCGGTAGATCTTTGGGCTGTTTTTGTCAAATCTCGGTTTGCCGCGCTCCGGTTCGAGCGCGTCCCAGTAAAAAGGTATCGTAGCCAGATTGAAAACGCCCGCAAATGCCTTTTTGTACGCGGCGTTTTTCTCTTCCGTCTCCAACTCGTCCAGCATAAAGATATTCGCGCCGAATTTGAATTCGTGCGTAAGTTGCTCGATCTCCACGACTGCGCCGTCTAAGGGCTTGCCGTCTTTGTCAGTTATCCTGAAGCGGAAATCCCCCTTACGATACTTCTCGATGTTTGCTTCGACTTCGCCTTTCATAAAGTCGTCGTTGCGATTAAAAAATCTCAAGGTCGTTTCTCTTCTTCCCATTGTGTTTCTCCTTATTTGGCGTTTGAGTAAATTATATCACTCCGACACGGCTGAATAAACCCCATAACCGATACAAAATGGTTGAAAAAACGAAACAAATAATGTATAATTAAAGTAATAATTCCGCAAATAAGGAGATTTTAGTCTTGTTTTTCAAATCGGATTTTATTTCGGTTAGGATATTCGACGTGCTACGGCTCAGTCAGGGCGACTGCAAGACCGTAAATCACGGCAGAAATTTTGACGCGCTGTCTTTCAGACTAAAAGCCGACGTGCGCTTTACGGTAGGAGAAAAAGAGTTCGCTTTGCGCGATAAAGCGGTGACTTACGTGCCGGCGAACACGGACTATACGCGTATAGCCAAAACCGACGAAGTAATCGTCGTACATTTCGTTTCGTCTTTTTCTTCGAACAAAGACATAGAGAGTTTTTATCCCGAAAACGGCGAAAGATACCGAAAACTTTTCGAAAGTATTCTTTCCGTTTGGCAAGCCAAAAAGCCGGGTTACCGCTACGAAGCGGCGGCGATCCTTAACGAGATCATGGCGCAGTGTTACATAGACAATGCGGCAAACATCTCCGTTTTGCCCCCGAAAATTTCCGCTTCGGCGCAATACCTGATTGACAATTTCGACAAACAGGATTTTTCGGTAAAAAAGGCGGCGGAGCAGTCGCATTTCAGCGAAGTGTATTTTCGCAAATTGTTTAAGAAATATTACGGAGTTTCGCCCATGCGCTACGTGATAAATCTGCGCGTCAAGAAAGCCGAGCGGCTTATCGCGGCGGGATATTTTACGCTCGCGCAAGTTGCCGAAGCGTGCGGGTATACCGATTACAAATATTTTTCGGTAGAGTTCCGCAAAGAAACGGGCGTTTCACCGTCGAAGTACGAATACGGTCTTGCCGCAGACGCCTGTGACGAAGCGGATAAAAATTGACAAACCGACCGCGCTTTTGTGCGGGGCGCGTAAAGCTCCTTTTGCCGATCGTAAGGCAAGATCATATACCGAAACCGCAGGATAAAATAAATAACAAACAAAAGAAAAGGTTCGCTCGATCATGGCGAACCTTTTTTGTCGTATTTATCGTCGACGTTTACGACGGGTATATTTTTGCGCGTCGCATACGCGAGAGTTCGCGCCGCGCCACCGAATTTGTATCGTACGCACGCTATTATCAGATCCGAATTGTTCGCCATCCATTCGTTACGCTTGATTATCGCGAGTCTTCGGGGCACGCGCTCTATAGGCGGATAAACGACGGAATCGTAGTATTCGCGCGCAATTCTGAGTTTGTAATAATCCGGATCTATGTACGGCGTAACGAAAACAAGCTCGGTTTTTACGAATTCTTCTTTCAGCTTTTTGCATATAACGCGGCACGTTTCGTCAAAAGCCCCGTATCCGCCGAGATAAAATTTGCAATCGGGAGCTTTTGCGAGTTCTCTTCGTAAAACGGCTTCTATCCGATCTTTTTGTCTGTCGCTTATCGTGCCCGCAGCGTGTCCGCAAAACGAAATAATCATTCTTACAGCCTCTGATAATAGTTTATCATAATAAACTGTTTGTTGTAAAGCGTTCATCGCAATAAACTATTATTCCGTTTGCACATCTTATAATCATTATGTAAGCGTTTAGCACAACAAACACAGTGGAGAGATGTGATGAAATTATCCGAAGCGGTTGGCAAAAGAGTGGAAAAGTTGCTTAACGAGCGCAACATGACTCAATATAAGTTAAGTAAAGAAGGCGGAATACCGCGTTCGACTATTTCGGTTACCGTCGACGGCAAATACAATACGGTAAAACTCGATACGGTTTATCAGATAGCCGCAACGCTCGGTATATCGCTCAAAGATTTTTTTGACGATCCGCTGTTTGACGACGTGGAAGATTAAAATCAGAATAAGACGAAAGAAAAGGGGTTCGTCTTATTTTTTTTCTTTACGCAAAAGAAAATACTTGTTTTTAGTCGCCTCGCCGCCGCGAATATGCCTAACGGCGGCGTGTTCGTCGAGTACGGCTTTTACCTCGAGATAAAGCGGATAATCGAGTTTTTTGAGCGTTTTTGTCAGTTCTTTATGTACCGTCGATTTACCGAGCGAAAAAACTTTCGCCGTGGCGCGCACGGTATCGCCCGAGCGAAGGACGTGGCGGGCAAGTATCAGGGGTCTGGGATCGTTTGACATAGTTTACACCTGCTAAAATATACGCCGTTTCTTTTCGCTTTAGTACAATTTGCTTGACAACGCGTCGCGCAAAAATGTAAAATATATCCAAGACCACAAACAAAGCGAGGGAATTATGAAACTTATCGAATACTACGACGGATATCACGCTCAGGCGGATCCGTTCCTCATCAAGGCAAACGACGGCAGATTCTATATGTACGTTACCGGTAGCAATGGCGTAAGAGCGTTCGTAGCCGACGAGCTTTGCGGACCGTATACCGATATCGGCGACGTGCTTACGATAAAGGGCAAGCATAATTTTTGGGCGCCGTCGGTCATATTTACGCACGGCAAGTATTATATGTACGTTTCGTGCATGAATGACGGAGAGACCGACGCGCATCTTCAGACCATGCACGTAGCCTCTTCGGACAAGCCGCAGGGACCTTTTACCAACGCGAAAAAGCTCATCGAGCCGTTCTCGATCGACTCGCACGTAGTCGAAAACGAAAGCGGACTGTTTATTTTCTATTCGACCAACGACTACGAAGCGGAACGCGCGGGCACGTATATCTGCGTGGATAAGTTAGAGTCGCCCGAGAAGGCGTGCGGCAAGCCGGTAAAAGTGCTTTCGCCCACGCTCGACGAGGAGATCTTCGCTCGCGACAGGTTCCGCAAAGGTCAGCATTGGCATACCTTGGAGGGCGCGTTCTATTTCCGCGAAGGCGACTGGCACTACGTTATTTATTCGGGCAACTGCTTCGAAAGCCCATACTACTACTTAGGCTATGCCACCGCCAAAACCACGGAAACCGACCTTACCAAGATCAAATTCACAAAGTATCCCGACGAAAACACCTACTGCCCGCTCATCGCGAAAAACGACTTCGAGTCCGGCACCGGGCATAACAGCGTGATCAAGGTGGACGGCAAGTATTACGTGATCTATCACGGAAGGGACAACGTAGTCGATCCGCGAATCAAGGGCGACAGCCGTACGGCGCGCATTTGTCTTATGGAAGTAAAGGACGGCGTGCTGAAGGCAATACGCAAAGAAAAATCGCTGTAAAAGTCCTATACGTATTCGCTTAACGACCAACCCGGCGGCGCGGCGAAATAATCGAACGAAAAAAGCGGAGCGGCTTTGTTTGCCGTTCCGCTTTTGGTTTGCCTGTTTACTTTTCTATCATTTCTCTGAACTTTTTCGCTTTCTTCAGCGCGAGTTTTACGAAGCCGTCGCAGTCGAGGTTTGCGTAAATGTCGTGCGTGTTGCGGTTGGGCTTACTCTTACTCGTAAGCTCGAAGGTAAGCGGACCGTCAAAGCCCGTGGCGTTGATGCGCCTTGCTATTCCTTCCCAGTCCGCGACGCCGTCGAAGGGCAGCATGTGCGAATCGTCGAGCCAGGTTATTTCGTCGCCGGTTATCGCCATATTGTCGTTAAGGTGCGTGGCGATGAGTTTTCCGTTGCTGCCGTAGCGGGTAATAAGGTCCTGCGAGCGGTTGTAGCACATTTCGTGCCCGGTGTCTATACAGAATCCCACGTTGTCGCTGTTTCCGAACGCTTCGAAAAGCTTTGCGAGATATTCTTCGCCCTCGGTGTTCTCGAAGGCTATCTTTACGCCGAGTTTTTCCGCCTCGCGCACGAGTATTCCGAATTTATCCACGCCCATTTGGCTCGGAGAGTGGTTCTTAAAGCCGATGTAGGCGTGCATTATCACGAGGTTTACGCCGATGTGCGCGCAGTGGCGCAGGCACAGCAGTTGGCGCTGAACTTCGTAGTCGCCGCGCTCGTCGTCCTCCCACATTTTCGCCGCTCCGTCGAAGGGCGCGTGAACCGACTGATACATAAGTCCGAGTTCTTTGATTTTATTTGCGAGCGAGAAGTTGCCTTTTCCCTCGTTCCAGCCCGTGAAGACGCCGTCCCAACCCGCCGCGGCAATGCGCTCGAGTTCTTCGTCTTCCTTAATGCCGAATCCGTTTCCCAATGCGATTACGAGTTTTCTCATTTTGTTTTCTCCTTTACCGAAATTATACCACCTTATCCCCGCTAAAGTCAACGCAAAACGCCCGCTCTTTATTGACAAAACGAAAACTTAAGTATATAATAGTGCCATAAGAAAAGGAGGTGGCGAATATGTCTCCGTTTATCGGCGGCGTTATAGCCTTTGCGATAGGACTTGCGCTCGACTTTCTGACGTATTTCATCACGTCGCTTATCACCAAGGGCAAAGAAAAAAATTCCGCTTCCGTCAAGATGACTTTCCGCACTATCGTCGACGTACTCTTTATCGTGACGATATTTTTGGTATATAACTTTACGCCGTTTACGCTCGCGCCGCTTCTTATAGGCGGAGCTCTCGGCGTGCTGGTCGGCTCGATAGTTTATTACGTTTTATCGTTCGCGCAAGAGAGCAGGGAACGCGAAAAGCGCCGTATAAGCGGCGAAAACGCTCCCGCCGCGAATAAGGACGACGAAACGGTGGTCGATATCGACGAAACGGCTCAAAGCGACGAGGAAGAAAACGGTGAAAAGGCAGATAAGTAAGCGCAAGGCGATAATTCTTACCGTATCGTCGTATCTTACCGCCGCGGTAATAATTGCCTTGGGAGCGGTTTTCGTGCCCGTCATAAGACAGGCGGCGAGCAAAGGCGAAATAATAGACATGACGACCGCAAAGGCGTTTTGCGTTTACGTGCCGCTCGTAGTCGCCGCATTTTCCGTCGCGGCGCTTGTGAGAGTGCTTATCGGATTGCGCTACGATCTGTCCGTGATAGGAATGAGAGAGAGCAAGAGCGGAGCGGCGATCGTTTTCGGCGCGACGGCGGTTGCGGGAGCGGCGCTGTTTTTCGGATTCGTGCTGTCTACGCAGTCGATCAAAGGCGACAGGATCTTTGAGACGGGCTTGTTCGGATCGGGCGAGAGCGTGACCGTGATTTCCGCCTCCGCGAATTACGAGTATTCGTACAACGATCGGACGTATACTTTGCACCTTCGCTCGGGCAAGGACGTAATAATAAAGAAGGACTCTAAGGCGGGCGAAGAACTCGAAAAGGTATTGGCTTAAATGGAAGACATCGAACGAAACGAAAACTTAACCGAAACGACCGGAAAAGAAAAAGAACCTGACGTCGAAGTCGGGACTCTGCCGACAGATACTGCAAAACAAAGCGCCTTTTGGCCGAGCGTGTGGCTTTTCGCCGCGTGCTGGTTGCTTTACGCCTTTGCGTACTGCGCGCGCTCCAACTTTTCGTCGGCAGTCGAAACGATGCAAAAAAGCGGCGTTCTCGACGACAATCTCGCCGGCATAATCTCCGCGACGTATTTTATTTGCTACGCGTGCGGACAGATAATCAACGGCATTCTCGCGGACAAGAGAAACCCCGCCGCTTTGGTCTGCACGGGGCTGAGCCTTATGGTGCTTGCCAACCTCGCGATGGCTTTTCTGTATACGCCGCCGTTTATGCTGGTATTTTGGTGGGGACTCAACGGCATAGGTCAGTCCATGCTGTGGGCGCCGGTATTCTATATATCGACCAACCTTCTCGAACAGCGCGTAAGGTTCGCCGCCATTTCGCTTAACTTTCTTACCACGCCTTTTGGCAAAGTGACCGCGTATTTCGTATCGTCGCAGGCGCTCAAGGCGGGCTGGCAGGGCGCGTTTTACGTGTCGTCGGCGGTTATTTTCGGCGTGCTCGTTTTCTTCTTCTCGGTATGGCTTTCCACCCGTAAGCGCATAGTAAGGCCGATCGTTTCCGCCGCTCTCAAGAGCGGCGAAAAGACCGAAAAATCCCCGTTCTTTACCATGCTTATCGTCAGCGGGCTTATTATCGGCATTCCCGCCATGATAGTCCACGGATTATTCATCAACGGCATCGTAGAGTGGATACCCACTATTCTGCAAAGCAGTTACGGCATGACGGACGAACACGCTTCGCTTCTTAGTATGATTATCCCCGCGGTCGGTGTGCTCGGACTGTTTGTCTGCAACTTTTGCTACAAGAGATTTCAGGGCAAGGAACTCGCGACCGCCGCGTCGTTTATGTTCGCTACGATCGTTCCCATCGGCGCAATGCTTATCCTCGCGCTCAATATGGGCAACTGGGGGTTGGCGTTCGAGTCGGTTGCCTTTATCGTGCTGTACGGGCTCGCGTATATCATTCAGCTCGCGTATAACCATCTGATGCTTTCGCTCGTCCCCATCCGCTTTAACGAATTCGGTTTGGGCGCGACGGTAACGGGCGTTGTCAACGCCGTAAACTACGGCGGCAGCGCTATCGCCACTTACGCTATGGCGCGGCTCGTCAAGGCTATTTCGCTGTGGCAAATGATAATCATCTGGCTCGCGGCTTTGGTCGTCGGCGGAGCGTTGCTCGCTATCGCTTCTATCCGCTGGCGCAAATTCGTCAAGACGTGCAAGCCGCTCGGAAAGATCGTATAAGGAGAAATAATGGAACTTAAGGAGCTTATAGCCGCAGAAAAAGTCATAATGGCGGTGCGCGACGAAAAATCTCTCGCCGCGGCAATAAACAGCGACAAAAGCGTGGTGTTTTTGCTGAGGAGCAACATCATAACCGCCCCCGAAGTCGTCAGAAAATGCCGCAAAGCGGGCAAAGTCGTCTTTATTCATCTCGACCTTATGGAAGGGATAGGCAAGGACGAAACGGCGCTGAAGTTTATCGCGGACGAAGTGCGCCCCGACGGCGTGATCACGACCAAGCCGCAAATTTGCTCGGCGGCGACGAGCGCGGGACTGAAAGTGGTTTTCCGCGTGTTCTTAGTCGATTCGCAGAGTCTGGAAACCGCTAATAAAACCGCCGCGCGCCTTAAGCCCACCGCGGTAGAAGTCATGCCGGCGCTCATGCCTTCGGTAATAAGCAAAATGTCGGAGAATATCCCCGTTCTTATCGCGGGCGGCATGGTGAGCAGAGAAGAGGAAGTGCGGCAGGCGCTGGGGTCCGGCGCTCTCGCTGTTTCGACCTCGGCGGAAAATCTGTGGAAGATGAAATTTTAATTTTTTTCGCGTTTCGGTTTGTATTTCGGCTCCGAAGTCAAAAATCGGTTGACAACGCGGCGCAAAAAGTGTATTATATAAGTAATCGAATAAGTACGTTTCGTACCACAAGATATTGTATAGAGATCAATGAGTTACGGTATCGTCGCGGGAGTTTTTCACGCTACGGCCGTAATTTTTTTAAGGAGGCAATATGTTAGACTGTATCATCATCGGAGCGGGCGTAGTCGGTTGCGCCGTTGCGCGCGAACTCGCCCGGTATTCTTCGTCCGTGCTCGTGCTCGAACGCTTTAACGACGTGAGCTGCGGCGCGAGCAAAGCGAACTCGGGTATAGTGCACGCCGGATTCGACGCGCATCCCGGCACGCGCAAGGCGTTCTACAACGTCCGCGGCGCCAAAATGTACCCCTTACTTGCAAAGGAGCTCGACTTTCCTTACCGCCGTAACGGCGCGTTCGTACTCAACTTTTCCGAAGAGGGCAACGAAAAACTCAAGGAATTGTACGACCAGGGCGTGAAAAACGGCGTTGAGGGCAACGTAATACTTTCCGGCGACGAAGTGCGCAAGATGGAGCCTTACGTGTCGGACAAGGTCGTTTCGGCGCTCTACGTGCCCGCTTCGGGTATCGTAAGCCCGTACGAGGCGACGATAGCCTTTGCCGAAAACGCCTTCGACAACGGCGTGAAGTTTGAGTTCAATCAGACGGTCAAGGACGTAGTCAAAAGCGCCGACGGGACCTTTACGGTGAGGACGGACAAGGGCGAGTTTTGCGCCAAAACCGTCGTCAACTGCGCGGGCGTGCACTCCGACGAGATCAACAATTACGTAAGTAAGACCAAGGAGAAGATAGTCGCGCGCAAGGGCGAATACGTACTTCTCGACAAGGCGTACGGATATCTTGCCGGCGCCACGCTGTTCCAGCTTCCGACCGCTATGGGCAAGGGCGTGCTCGTATCTCCCACGACGCATGGCAACATTATCGTAGGACCTACCGCCGACGACATCGACGACAAGGACTACGTGGACACCACTTACGCGGGCTTAAGCAAAGCGTTTTCGCAAGCGGCTCTTTCCGTGCCGTCGCTTCCCCGCCGCGGCATAATCACGCAGTTTTCGGGTAACCGCGCGCACAACGTTACGGGCGATTTCGTACTCGGCGAGAGAGAGGACTGCAAGGGATTTTTCAACGCGCTCGGCGTAGAATCCCCCGGCCTTACTTCCGCCCCCGCGATAGGACAGGACCTTGCTAAACTCGTAGCCGACAGACTCGGCTTAAAAGAGCGCAAAGACTTCAACGGCACGCGCAAGGGAATAAAGCACTTTGCGACGATGAGCGACGAAGAGAGAGTCGAGGCGATAAAGCAAAACCCGCTTTACGGCAAGGTCGTTTGCCGCTGCGAAGTAGTCACCGAGGCGGAGATTATCGACGCGGTAACGCGTTCGCTCGGGGCGAGGGACATGGACGGTATCAAGCGCCGCACCCGCGCGGGTATGGGCAGATGCCAGTCGGGTTTCTGCACGCCCAAAGTTATGGAGATAGTCGCCAAGTACACCGGCGTGGATATGACTCAGGTCACCAAGAAAGGCGCGGGCAGCGAACTGCTCACCGGCAGAAAGGAGTAAATTATGGACAAGCGTAACGTAGTAATAATCGGCGGCGGCCCCGCGGGACTTGCCGCGGCGATAGGCGCGTACGAAGCGGGCGAAAGAGATATTCTTATCTTAGAGCGCGAGCCAAAGCTCGGCGGTATTCTCAATCAGTGTATTCACAACGGTTTCGGTCTTCATACTTTCAAGGAAGAACTCACCGGTCCCGAGTACGCAAACAGGTTTATCCGGAAAGTCAAGGAACTCGGCATAGAGTACAAGCTCGAAACGACCGTAATTTCCTTTGACAAAA
Source organism: uncultured Eubacteriales bacterium (assembly GCA_902783025.1). Taxonomy (GTDB): domain Bacteria; phylum Bacillota; class Clostridia; order Christensenellales; family Pumilibacteraceae; genus RUG12826. Next base: position 42,806 of record CACZPH010000073.1, read on the forward strand.
ACAAAGTAATCACCGCCGTGAACGAAAAAGACGGACTTATCAAGATACAAGCCAAGGCCGTTGTGCTTTGCTGCGGTTGTCGCGAACGTCCGCGCGGCGGTATCAATATCGCGGGCTGCAGAAGCGCGGGTATTTACTCGGCAGGCACGGCGCAAAAGCTCGTAAATATCGAGGGTTATATGCCGGGCAAGGAAATAGTTATTCTCGGCTCGGGCGACATAGGACTTATTATGGCGCGCCGCATGACCTTCGAGGGCGCGAAAGTCAAGGCGTGCGTCGAGCTTATGCCTTACTCGTCGGGACTTAACAGAAACATCGTTCAGTGTCTCAAGGACTTCGATATTCCTCTGCTGTTTTCGCATACGGTGGTGGATATCAAGGGCGAAGGCAGGGTAAAGTCGGTAGTTATCGCCGAAGTAGACGAAAAGCTCGTTCCCAAGATGGAAACGGCGCGGGAGATCACCTGCGACACGTTGCTGCTTTCGGTAGGACTTATTCCCGAAAACGAACTCGCCAAGCAAGCGGGCGTCGAACTTTCGCCGGTTACCAACGGCGCGACGGTAGACGACAGAATGATGACAAATCTCGACGGCGTGTTCGAGTGCGGTAACGTTTTGCACGTTCACGATCTCGTGGATTTCGTGTCCGAAGAGAGCGAACTTGCCGGCAAGTGCGCGGCAAAGTACGTGATAGGCGGCGGATTCGAGGCCGACGGCGGCACCAAGGTCGAGACCTACGGCGGCGTAAGGTATTGCGTTCCGCAGATAATCGAGCATAACGACGACTACGAGCCGTTCCCGCTCAAAATGCGCGTAAGCAACGTTTTCCGCAACGTATACTTGAGAGTTTACGCGGACGGTCAGCTCGTCGCGCAGAAGAAAAAGCAGATCTCCACGCCCGGCGAAATGGAAACCATATCGCTCAAGGCCGAGCAGGTAGAGGCGCTTCGCAAGGCAAAAGAGATCAAAGTCGGATTGGAGGAGAATAAATAATATGGAACTTATTTGTATTTGTTGTCCGCTCGGATGCCGCATAAATATCGAGAAGAACGCGGAGGGCTTTGACGTGCGCGGCAATTCCTGCCCGCGCGGCAAGCAGTACGCGATAGCGGAAATGACCGCGCCCACGCGTATGGTAACTTCGTCCGTTCTCGTTAGCGGCGGCAAGGAAAAAATGCTGTCGCTCAAGACCGACAAGCCGATAGCCAAGAGCCTTATTTTCGACGCGCTCGCCACGCTCAAGGGCGTAGTGGTCGCCGCTCCCGTAAACGAAGGCGACGTGATAAAAGCCGACGTTCTCGGCACCGGCGTAAACTTTATCGCCACACGCTCGATCGAAAAAGCATAAACGAAACGACGAAAAACGCTTCCCCTGCAGGAAGCGTTTTTTGTATCAAAAATGATAAATTATCGTTTTGGGCATTGACGGAAATGGCAAAAAAGTTCTATTATGTTAGTAAGAACGATTATCAGAATCGGCAAATTGCCGCTAAGGAGAACAATATGCTGGAGATAAAGTTTACCGCACCCCAAAGAGCCGAGCTTATCGAGCGCCCCACGCCCGAGCTAAAGGAAAACTCAGTGCGCACGCGGACGCATTTTACCGTGGTCAGCGCGGGAACGGAGAGAGCGAATCTTCTCGACCTTCCCAATACTTTCGCTTACGGCAAATGGCCCAAGACAGAAGGATACGCGGGAGTCGGCGAAGTGGTCGAGACGGGAAGCAAAGTGAGTAAGGTCGCGGCCGGCGATAAAGTTTTGGTGTATCACGGCACGCACGCAAATGAGAGCGTAGTGAGCGAAGATCGCGTATACAAGCTTCCCTCAGGGATCAAAGACGAAGAAGCCGTGCTGTGCGTAGTCGGCGCGATGGGGCTGGGCGGACTGAGAAAAACCGCGCTTGAGCTCGGTGAGTCGTGCATGATAGTGGGTTTGGGGCTTCTCGGCGTATTCGCGCTTCTCGGCGCGAGAGCGAGCGGAGCGTACCCTCTTATTGCCGTGGATCTTAATCCAAAACGCCGCGCTTTGGCTCTGAAGCTCGGAGCGGATTACGCTTTCGATCCCGCGGAGCCGGATTTTACCGAGAAGGTAAAGGAAGTCACTTTCGGCAAGGGAGTAAACGCCGCCGTTGAGGTCACCGGCAGCGCCCGCGCGCTGTCTCAAACGCTCGACTGTATGGCGTTTAAGGGCAGGATAGCGCTAAACGGCTGCACGCGCGTGTCCGACGTACCCATCGACTTTTACCGTCAGGTGCATTGTCCGGGCATAACCTTGATCGGCGCGCACAACTTCGTGCGGCCAAAGACGGACGACTATCCGCATTACTGGACCAACGAGCACGACGCGCTTACGCTCGCGCGCCTTATCGCGGCGGGAAGAATAGACGTAAGCGATCTGATCGGCGAGATACGTTCGCCGAGAGAGTGCGGTGAGGTTTATCGCAGGCTTTGCAACGACAAGGATTTTCCGCTCGTAGTGCTGTTCGACTGGCACAAATTATAAAAAAAGACCCGCAAAAGCGGATCTTAAGTAAGTTTTATTTTACGTAGCCGCTTGGCGAAACGCCCGTTTCCGCCTTAAATGCCTTAGAGAAGGCGTATACGCTGCCAAAACCCGTGTTTTCGGATATGGCGCTTATCGAGTCGGCGTCGCCGATAAGGAGTTCTTTCGCCTTGTTGATGCGCACGTTTTTGAGATACCGCATCGGCGGGATCCCGTACGCGGCGGTAAAGAGCTTGCGAAAGTAAACCGTGCTTACGCCGCAAAGCGCCGCGAGCGAATCGTTGGATATAGATACGTCGGAGTAATTTTTGTGCATATATTCAAGCGCGGGGAGCAAAACGTCTCTCGTTTTCTTCGACACGTATTGGCTTTCCGTCGTCGACGCGGCCTTGTAGAGAATGCGGTAGAACAGCGACTTACACTTGAGCGTATAATTCGGTTTTTTCATATCCCACAGATCCGCCATGCTAAGAGCGGTTTTGATAACGTCTTGCGCCGCCGCCTCGCCGAGAGCGAAACCCGACAGGCGCATGGGGTTGGTTTCTTCTTCACCTTCAAATTCTATCATCACGCACTTGCCTTTTTCCAGCGCGTACGAGTATTTCGCGCCCGGACGGTAGAGCACGAGATGATTCGCGTCCGCTACTACGGTCGAATAGCCGTCGTCGTAAGTCGTTTTGCCTTCGATCTTAATGCCGATGGCGTAAATAGATCTGTTGCGGTTTACGTAAACGCCCGGAGCGCGGTTTACGGTATTGACCGCGAGGATTTTGCGCAATATCAGATTTGACAAATCGTTTTCGTTCATTTTTTGCAGCCTCGTTTGTCTTTTTACGCTTAAATTGTACAATACGGCGCATAAAATGTCAATGCAAAATCAGTAAGGAGTAAAAAAAATGTATCGTTTTAGCCAAGTTGATCCTTTTATGCTTGCGCACGTCATACGCGAAACGACGGCGGACGACGTAATTGCGGAGTACGAGAAGGGCAAATCTTTCAGCCGCGGCGTCGACGTGCATATCAGCACTCTCGCGCCCGAATATAAAAACGCGCGTAACTTTAGGCGGATCTTTTCGTCTATCGACAAGCCCGCGCTCGCGATAAACTACGACGCGGACAAGGAATTTAAGAAAATCGGGCTTAGCGAAGACGAGCGCATAGAGCAATTGATTGCGGCGCTCGAGGCGGGTGCGAGCGCGATAGACCTTCAGGGCTTTACTTTTGACCCTTTGGGGCGCGACGGACTGCAAAATTACGACGGCAAGCAAGCGTTTGTCGGCGCTATGCCTAAGGAAGTGACCGTAAACGCTAACGCCGTTGACAAGCAAACGCGCCTTATAGAAAAAGTTCACTCTATGGGTAAGGAAGTGCTTATCAGCACGCATACGGGCACGTATCTTAATACCGAGCAGGCACTCTCGCTCGCGGAATTTTTACAAGAGCGCGATCCCGATATAATCAAGATAGTTTGCACCGGTTGCGACACGACGGAAAGGGCGCTCGAGTGCCTTCGCACCGCCGCCGCGCTGAAGGAAAGGATAAAGAGCAAGGTTTCGTTTCACAGTAACGGTAAGAAAGGGTATTACACTCGACTTCTTTGCCCGCTTTTCGGGTCGTACATGGCTTTTTGCGTACGAGAGTACGGCGTGGGTTACGATGTAAACCAGCTTCAGCTGGAAAAATCCGCGGAGTTTTACTCGAGCGCGGCGTTAGAAAATATTTTGGAGCAAATCAAGGAGACGGAACTATGAAAAACAAAGTACGTATCGGCATTTTCGGTATAGGACATAACCACGCGGCGGCGGCGATCAAGACGCTGAGAGCCCTCGAGGGCGTTGAGATAGTCGGACTGTGCGAAGACGATAAGGCAATGCTCGAGCGCAGGATTAAGGAAAACCCCGGCGTTTACGGCGATATACGCGTCATGACCAAGGCGGAACTGTTTGACAGTCGTCTCGACGCGGCTATGTGCGAGCCGAGCGTTCCTTATCTCGTTCCCACCGCTCTCGAGTGCGCCAAGCACGGTTTGCATATCCATATGGATAAACCGGCGGGCGTAGACCTCGAAGAATACGCGAAACTGCTCGGCGAACTTTCTTCGCGCAGGCTCGTTTTTCAGACCGGGTATATGTATCGCTACAACGCCGGCATCCGCTACGTAATCGATAGCGTGAAAGACGGGAAACTCGGCAGAATATACAATATCACCGCCGCCATGTCGACCAAGCACCCCGAATGGTTTAAGAAACAGCTTATCTCTTACGGCGTCAAGGCGCCCGCGATGTATATTTTCGGTTGCCACTTGTTCGATCTGTGCCTGCTTATCAAGGGAAAGCCGGAGAGCGTAACGACTTTTTACGCGCGTTCGCAAGACGGCGGAGTGGACTTCGACGACACGTCGCTGTCCGTCCTCAAATATCCCGACGGCGTGGCTACCGTTAAGGTGTCGAGCGTGGAGATCAACGGCTGGGGAATGCGCGAATTTACCGTCTACGGCGAGAGAGGGACCATTTCGGTAAGCCCGATAGAGAACAAAATGCTGGTCAAAGAAACTCTTATAGACGAACAGGAGCCGTGGAAAGACAGATTCCGTTACGTCGATATTGAGGAAACGGGCAGATACGACGTAATGATGCGCGAGTTTATTGATATGATCCGCGGCGATATTCCTTACGACGTGGACTTTTCGCACGAGTACGAACTTCAGAAACTAACGCTTTCCGCAAGCGGCGTTGAGGTTTAAAAAAAATATAACAAGGATTATTTAAGACTTTTTACTTATTATCGAAACTAATGGGAAACCAATCGGACAATCTGACAAACCCCGCCGAAAACGGCGAAGACAAAGAAAACGCCAAGAAAAGCGCCACGGTAAGAGTGCTTGTTTCGGCGATTGTCGTAATGGCGCTGTGGGGATCGATATACCCTTTTATTCAACTGGGGTACTCGTACCTCGGACTTGACAAAAGCAACGTTTTCGACCTGTTGCTTTTCGCGGGGGCGAGGTTTCTCGTAAGCGGCGCCGTTTTGTCGGCGTTTTGCTTCGCGCGCAAAAAAACTCAAGGGCTGAAAAGCGGCAAAACGCTCGGGTTTTTGGCGTTGTTCGCGCTGTTTTCGGTAGTGCTGCATTACTCTTTTACTTATATTTCGCTTGCGCATATCGAGAGCGGCAAGACGGCGCTTTTGAAGCAGTCGTGCGTGCTCGTCTTCGTGTGCTTTTCTTTTTTGTTTATCCGCGAAGATAAGTTTTCGTGGCAAAAGATCGTCGGCGCGGTTTTGGGTATAGCGTCGATAGTGATCGTCAATATGGAAGCGTTCCGCTTTTCGTTTTCGCTCGGCGCGCTGCTCGTCGTTGCGGCGAGTCTTTGTACCGTCGTATACAACGTGATTTTCAAAAAACGCCTTTCCGTCGATCCGCTTGCCGCAACCGGGCTCGCGCAATTTGCCGGCGGCGCTTTGTTGACTCTTGCGGGCGTATGCGGGGGCGGGGCTTTCAGGACGTTTTCGCCTAACGCGGCGGCTGTATGCGCGTACATAATCGTCGCCACGATCGTAAGCTACGGGCTGTGGTTCTACATCTTAGGCAAGTACGATCTGTCGAGGCTCTTTATCGTCAAGATGAGCGAGCCGCTGTTCGCGGCGCTGTTCGCTTTCGTTTTGCCGGTAGGCGGCACGCTGAAAATCGAACACCTCATCGCCTTCGCGCTTATTGCGGCGGCGGTAGTCGTAAGTAATGTAAAATTTACAAAAAAACCGAAAAAGGAGAAAGAAATATTATGAAAGCAATGCTGATCGGCGAAGACAAAAAACTCGTGTGGACGGACGTAGCCGAGCCGATAATTGACGATGGTAAAGTGCTGGTCGAGATTTACGCGACGGCACTCAACCGCGCGGACCTTCTTCAAAGACAGGGCAAGTACCCTTCCCCTAAGGGGTGGCCGTCCTGGATGGGGCTCGAACTTGCGGGCAAAATCGTCGCTATGGGCAAGCAAGCCGCAGAGAAATCGCGCTTTAAGGTAGGCGATAGCGTTTGCGCGCTCGTGGGCGGCGGAGCGTACGCCGAGCGCATAGCCGTACCGTACGAACTTCTTTTGCCCATTCCCAAGGGGCTAAGCATGGAAGAAGCGGCGGCTATCCCCGAAGCGTACACGACGTCGTATCTCAATCTTTTCGTCGAAGGCAGGCTAAAGAAAGGTCAGACCGCTTATATAGCGGCGGGCGCGAGCGGGCTTGCTTCGGCGGCTATCCCCATGGCTAAAGCCGCGGGCGCAAAGGTCGTAACCAGCGTGCTTACGCAGGACGTAGCGGACAAAATCACGCATTTGGGCGCGGATTATATCATCGTTCAGGAGAAGGAAAGCATTCCGGACGGCTTTAAGAAAATGGAAGAAGAAGGCACGCCGATCAACGTCTGCATGGACTGTTTGTCCGGCGAAGACCTCGGCAAAGCGATGCCGTACATGGCGGAAGGCGGCTATTGGGTAGTTTTGTCCACGCTCGCGGGCGTGACTACCGAAGTTTCGCTTCGTCCGCTGCTTACCAAGGGACTGCATCTTGTGGGAAGTATGCTCCGAAAGCGCACCAATAAGGAAAAACAACGGCTTCTCACGGCGCTTTCAAATTTCCTGTGGGAGCATTTTGAGGACGGTACCGTAAAGCCGACGATCTACAAAGTCCTTCCGATTGAGCGCGCGGAAGAAGCGCACGGGATCTTGGAGAGATTCGAGAACACCGGCAAAGTCGTGCTTAGAGTCAGGGACTAAGCGCTTTTTTGCGTATACGTATCGCGTAAATTTAGTTTAAGGAGTAAAAAATGGACAAGACGTATCGGGCGGCGTTCGCCGCGGTAGACGGGGCGAAAGACGAACTGCTCGAAATGGAGAGATATATCTGGAAGCACCCCGAACTCGGTTTTCGGGAGTGGAAAACTCAGGATTATCTCATCCCGAAGTACGAAAAACTCGGGCTAAGCGTGCATAAAATAGGCGATATACCCGGGTTTTACATCGATATCGACACGGGAAGAAAAGGCCCTAAGGTAGGCGTTTTCGGCGAGCTCGACGCGCTGTGCGTTCCGTCGCACCCGGAGTCCGATCCCGAAACGGGCGCCGTTCACGCGTGCGGACATCATATTCAGTCGGTGATCTTGTACGGAACGGCGGTCGCTTTGGTCAAGAGCGGTATTCTCGACGAAATGTGCGGGAGCATAAGGCTTATGGGCGTGCCCGCCGAAGAGATATTATCGCGCGACTTTATCGAAGAACTCAAAGAAAAAGGCGCGGTGCAATATCCGCAAGGCAAACAGGAATTTTTGCGCCGCGGAGTGCTCGACGGCGTGGACATGGCGCTCATGATCCATACCGGCGACGTGGGTTTTGCGCTCAACAAGGGTTGCAACGGATCAATATACAAGAGTTTTCGCTTTATCGGCAAGACGGCGCACGCGTCGGGACCGTGGGACAGCAACAACGCTCTTTACGCTGCGAACAACGCGCTCAACGCCGCCAACGCCCTTCGCGAAGTGCTCAGCCAGAAAAACATGGTGCGTTTCCACCCGATAATCACCAAGGGCGGAGACGTCGTCAACAATATTCCCGACGACGTGCGCATGGAAGCGATGGTGCGCGGCTTGACTCTTACGGCGCTCCTAAAGGCCAACGAGAAGATAAACAGGGCGTACGCGGCTGCGGCGGCGGGCATGGGTTGCCGACTTATCATCGAAGACAGCCACGGTTGTTTCCCTCGACGCGAAGATCTCAACCTTCAGGAAGCCTTTAAGGAAGTGTCGCACCTTATCTGGAAGGAAGAAGACCTGCATTTCGACCGTGCTCCGGCGGGCGGCGTTACGGATATGGGCGACGTTTCGTCGGTAATGCCGATTTGTCACGCTTTCGTAGGCGTGAGCAAGATCCCCGGGCATACCGCGAAATTCGTGATCGAGGACGCGTACAACGGTTGCGTCAACGGCCCCAAAGTCATGGTCGGAGTCCTTATTAAGTTGCTTACCGACGGCGGCAAGTTCGCCGAAAAAGTCATCGAAGAAAAGCAAGTCGAATTCGGATCCGTCGCAGAATACGTCGAATTTACGCAAAAAGGCTTTTTTAAGGGCGAAGCGGTCGTTTATAACGACGACGGTACCGTAACGCTCAGGTACAAGACGAACGATATCCGATCGTAAAATAGAACGCAGGAGAAAAAATGGATAAAAAAACGATAGTTATCACGGGTTCGAGCGACGGTATAGGATATGCCGCGGCAAAAAAACTCAAAGAAAAAGGGCACGACGTTATTATCGTGGGCAGACACGCGAAAAAGACCGAAAGAGTCGCCGCGGAACTCGGCGCTCCGTACCATATCGCCGATTATTCAAGGTTGTCGGACGTGGTAAGACTGGCGGGCGAACTGAATAAGTACGAAAGGATAGACGTGCTGTGCAACAACGCGGGCGGCGTTCAGAAAGAGCGGAGACTTACCGAAGACGGCTTCGAAAGGACGTTTCAGATCAACGTACTCGCGCCGTATCTTCTTACACGGTTGCTCATCGATAAGCTTTCGGCTTGCGGCGCAACGGTCATCCAGACGGCGAGCATTGCCGCCAATCTGTTTTCGGATTTCGATCCGGAGGACCTAAGCAGCGAGAAGAAATACAAATCGTTTACCGCTTACGGCAACGCGAAACTCGAAAACATCTTGTTTACCCGCGCGCTTTGCGCCCGTTATCCGGAGCTTAATCCGGTAGCGTTCGAGCCAGGCGTAGTGCGAAGTAATTTCGGTTCCGAAGGCGGAGCTTTCGTCAGGTTTTGCTATCACTCGCCGCTCAAGTTTTTGTTTACCGTTTCTCCGGCCAAGAGCGCTAGAAGGCTGGTGTATCTCGCCGAAGGGGAAGCGGGAGTGGATTTTGCGCGCGGCAATACGTATTCGTACAAAAAGCCTTACAAAGTAAAATTTAAGGACGAAGACGGCAGCGCCGCCCAAAAGCTATGGGACGAATGCGAAAAAAGAGTGAGCAAATATCTCAAAGAACTATAACAAACGGCAAGATCCTTCCGGAGCGGAAGGATTTTTCGTTATATATCGACATTTTATTGTATTTTTCTCCAGCGTATGGTATAATACGAAAAAAGGAGAAATTATGAAAGAGATCTATCTTGCGGGCGGGTGCTTTTGGGGAATGCAGAAGTTTCTCGACGGAGCGGACGGAGTGATCCAAACGCGCGTCGGTTATGCCAACGGTCCGTTCTTGCACCCCGCGTACAGCGACGTTAAGCGCGGCTCGGGGCATGCGGAAACGTGCAAAGTCGTATTTGACGAGAGCGTTTTGCCGCTCGGCGAACTTTTGGCGCGGTTTCTGGAAGTCATCGATCCGTTCGCCGTCAACAAGCAAGGCGAGGACGAAGGCGTTCAGTACCGCACGGGCATATACTTCGTAGATCCTGACGACGAGGCCGTCGCGAGAGAGCGGATCGGCGCGTTAGAAGCGCGCTACGGCAAAAAGTCCGCCGTCGAGGTCATGCCGCTTTCCGGGTTTTCCGAGGCGGAAGAGTACCACCAGAAATACCTCGAGAAAAATCCCGAGGGTTACTGCCACATCAAGTGCGCTTTTAAGAGGTGAATATGACAGACGATTTTTCGGGCGTAAAACTGTCCGTCGCAATGCGCGCGCTTATCGGCGACGAAACCGACGAGATAGCCGCGCTTTCCAATGCCTGCGCGCTGATTTTTCAACTTGTTCCAGACCTTAACTGGGCGGGTTTTTACCGATACGTACGCGGCGAATTGATCCTCGGACCATTCCAAGGCAAGGTCGCGTGCGTAAGGATAGAAACGGGCAAGGGCGTATGCGGAACGGCGGCAAAGACCGGCAAAACGCAGATAGTCGGCAACGTTCACGAGTTTGAGGGGCATATCGCGTGCGATAGCGCCTCGAACTCGGAAATGGTCGTGCCTTTGCGCCGCAAAGACGGAACGCTTTTCGGCGTGCTCGATCTCGACAGCCCGCGCTTTGATCGCTTTTGCGATATTGCGGACGAGATAGAGGCGGCGGCAAGGGAGATAAGCAAAGTTTTGTAAAATAGCAAAACGAACGAAAAACGGAGAGAGAAAATGTTTGATCCGATGACAAATAAGTTCCCCTACCCCGAACGCACGGACGGGCATTACATCAAGGTCGGCATGGATAGGGGGTACGTTTTCGACGGCGAGTATCCTTACGTGGACAAGTCGCGCGGGTTCAGATTCAAGAGGTTTTGGGTAAGAGTGCTGCTGCGGCTCGTGGTTTTTCCGATGATCTCGATAAGGCTGGGGCTTAAGATACAAGGCAAGAAAAATCTCAAAAAGTACAAGGATTTGCTTGCGTCCGGCGCTGTTTCGTGCTCCAATCACGTGCATATGTGCGATTATATCGCCGTCATGAACGCCGTAAAACCCGTCAAACCGTACGTTTTGGTCTGGGATAAAAACGTCAACGGAGAGAGCGGACCGCTCGTCAGGCTTGTCGGCGGCGTGCCTATTCCGACCAACAGTCTCGCGGGTGCCAACGCGTACCTCAAGGCGGTGGGCGACATTCTGGACGGAGGCTGGCTGCACGTGTACGGCGAGGGCAGTATGTGGGAATATTACGCGCCCATAAGACCGTTTAAGAAAGGCGCCGCGTACTTTGCCTGCAAGCACGGCAAACCTATCGTTCCGATGGCTTTTTCGTACCGTAAACCGAGCGCTTTGAGAAAAAAGCTTTTCGGACAAGCCGCTTGCTTTACCTTGAGTATCGGAGAGCCGATCACGGCGGACGAAACGCTGAAATTCAACGAACGCGTAGACGACCTTACGCGCAGAGTTCACGCGGAAGTTTGCCGTCTTGCCGGTATCGATCCGACCGAGAACGTTTACGGAGCCGTATTCAGGGATGACGCGAGAGTGGATTATTACACGAGCGAGTACGGCGTAGGCTATAAAAAATCCTACTGACAAAACGCAAAAACTCAATACGTATGCGCCAAACCGCGCTTTCCGCACCGAGGCTTGTACGCGGTTGCGAAGACGCAAAAAGCGCCGTCATTACTGTTTTACGGGAAGAGAAAGAGATGTGCCGCGATAACCTTCATGCGGGCTGAATAAGGATTTGGGAGAAACGGCCGGGCGGCGTTCGCGGTAAGCGTTCGACGCTCTGACTTCTTGTTTTGCCGCGCGCGTCGATTTTAATCGCGCAGAAAATAAAATCAAAAATGCGCTTGCCTTACCGAAAAACGTTTGCAAAAACCCGTCGCCTGTGTTATAATATCAATGTTTTCGCTTCCGTAGTTAAATGGATATAACGGCCGCGCCTGAGGGCAGTTGCGGTTCGCCAATGTTCGCGGAGCGAATATTCTTGCCGAGGGTGCCCTTACAGGGTTTCGGCAAATTCCCGCCCCGGCGGACAAAGTCAATAAGCTTCCGTAGTTAAATGGA
>CACZPH010000074.1 GCA_902783025.1 uncultured Eubacteriales bacterium
TTAGTCGTAAAATTAAGGAATTGGATCCTAGCTTTGAAGATACAATCGAAGAGGAAACGGTAGGGGAGGAAGTCGCTAAGGCATAGGATAGCAAACCAGACATTAAGGAGTGCGCTTAAATATAAAAATATAAAAAAGAATATAAAGGCATTAACGGCCAAATTTAGGAAAAATATAAATTTTGATTAAAACTAGCAATAATAGGCGGTTTTAGATACTATATTTGAGTAAATGTCAAGGCATTTAAGGCGTACAGAATTAAGAAAATTAGGCATTTAAGTCGCACCAAAAACAACCGTCCGACACAGTGGGCGGTTATTTTTTTGCCGAAAGGGTTTTTTAATAGACAGACAAAATCGGAAAGTGTTTTTATTCGTTTTTTCCGCCAAACGATTTACATTTGACGGCGTTTAATGCTATAATCGATAGCGTAGGAGAAAAGGAAATGTTAGAAGAGTTAAAAGCGAGAGTTTGTAAGCAAAACGTTTTGCTTAAAGAATCAGGGCTCGTTGTGCTTACCTGGGGTAACGTCAGCGCGATAGACAGAAACAGCGGTCTTGTCGTCATTAAGCCGAGCGGCGTTTCTTACGATACGATGAAACCCGAAGATATGGTCGTGGTAGATCTTGACGGCAACGTCGTCGAAGGCTCGCTCAAGCCCTCGTCCGATCTGCCTACGCATTTGTATCTTTACAGGAATTTCACGGAAATAGGCGGCGTTGTGCATACGCATTCGACTTACGCGACGGCTTGGGCGCAGAGCGGTAAGGCTATTCCGCCGCTCGGAACGACTCACGCGGACGCGTTTTTTGGCGGCGTTCCGTGCGCTCGAAAACTTACGGAAGCGGAAGTAAAAGGCGAATACGAGCTCAATACGGGTAAAGTTATCGGCGAAACGTTTGAAGGCAAAGATCCTTACGCAATTCCGGCTGTTCTCGTACAAAGCCACGGACCTTTTACTTGGGGTAAGACGTGCGAAAAAGCGGTCGAAAACGCTATCACGCTCGAAGAAGTCGCTAAAACGGCGTATCTTACGTTATCGATAGACGGCAAAACGCCCGACGTTGACGAGTATTTGCTTAATAAGCACTATTATAGAAAACACGGCAAAAACGCCTCTTACGGGCAGAATAAAAACTAAAGGAGCAGGAAAATGAGAATAGTTTTACAAGGCGACAGCATTACGGACGCCGGGCGCGACAGAGCCGACGACGGAGTAAAAGGGCTCGGCGAGGGTTACCCGCTGTTTATCGCGACGAAATTATATCGCGACTACCCGGGCAAAATCGAAGTACTAAACCGCGGAATAAGCGGCGACAGAGTGTGCGACGTGTATTCGCGTATCAAGCGCGACGGCTGGGCGCTAAAGCCCGATATACTCAGCATTTTCGTGGGCGTAAACGACGTTTGGCATAAGTGGAGCGAAGCGGGCGATAATTCGATCTCCAACGACAAGTACTACGAGATTTACGATATGCTGATCCGCCATACGCTCAAAGAAATGCCGAAAGTAAAAATCGTGATCGTAGGTCCCGCAATTCTCAAAAACAAGCGCCTTGCAGAGTATTACGACGAATTCCGCAGCGAAGTGCAACTGCGCGCCGAGTCCGCGCGTAAGATCGCCGAGAAGTACGACCTTACTTTTGTCGAGCTCCAAAAACCGCTCGACGAAGCCGCTAAAACCGTTGACGACGAGTGCTATTGGCTGCGCGACGGCGTACATCCGGCACAGGCGGGCAGACAGCTTATTGCCGAAAAGTGGATCGAGACCGTCACAAAAGCGGGTCTTTTGGACGAATTGCGCGGCTAAAAAGCGAAAAAAGAATATACGTATAGTTTTATGTGGCAAAACCGTCGTTTCTTTGCGAACCGGCGGTTTTGTCAAAAAGAGGGTAAATTAAATATACACTTACACAAAAAACCGAAAAAAAGTTTAGAAAAGTTGTGAAAAACAGTTGACTTAAAAGTAGGTATGTGGTATTATATTTAGGCTGTCGCAAAA
>CACZPH010000075.1 GCA_902783025.1 uncultured Eubacteriales bacterium
AAACTTTTTAATTTTACCAAAATAAAGACCGACCCTCTCGAATTGATACTGACTTTTTCGGTACTCGTGATCGTTATTACCGCCGCTTATTTGTATTCGTATTTTTACGATAAAAAACGCGGCGTTGCGTACAAAACCACTACCCGCGAAATCACACTCGGCGCGGTCGCGCTCGCGCTCGCTTTCGTTCTGTCGTTCGTAAAACTTTTTTCCTTGACTAACGCGGGTTCGATCACGCTCGCTTCCGTTCTTCCGATAGCGCTTTTTTGCTACGTTTACGGATTCAGAAAGAGCCTTCCGGTAACGTTTATTTTCGCGGTGCTCAACTTTATTCAGAAGCCTTACGTCGTTTCTCCCTGGAGCGTGCTCCTCGACTACTTTATCCCTTATCTCGCGCTATCGTTGATAGGTCTGTTTGCGGTAAAGGACGCTCCGAACGAGACCAAACCGCTCAAGACGCATTGGAAGTTTTTCGTAGGTATCGCCGTATACTTCGGCGTAAGATACGTCAGTCACTTCCTTTCCGGGGTGCTGTACTGGAACGAAGCGTACGATTTTATGGGATTCAACGGCGTACAAACAGGCTTTAACGCCGTTGCTTACAGTCTCGTCTACAACGCCGTATATCTTATTCCGGACACCGTCATCGCCGCCGTCGCCGCTCTTGTCGTGCTGAGAAGCCGCACGATAAATCACGTGCTTTTCGATTTTTACTACAAGTCCTTTGACGACGATTCCGCCGTTTCCGTCAATCCCGACAAAGACAACGCGAAAAAATCTTTCGACCGCTCAAATCAAGTTAAATCCGATAATTGACCGATAAATAATAAAGCAAAATTCCGACTTACAGCAAGTCGGAATTTCTTTTTACCCCGTTTACCAACCCTATTGCCGAGCAAAAAGCGATAAGCGAGCTCGTACCCGCCGACACAAACGGCAGCGGCAACCCGGTAGGAGGAATCGTCCCCGAAACCACCGCGATATTGACTATTACCTGCACCGCTATCACGCACCCCACTCCCGCGGAAAGATACGCGCCGAATCTGTCGGAGGCCTTAAGAGCCGTGCGAAAGCACCGCCACACCACCACGGAATACGCCGCTATCACGCATACGCACCCGAAGAATCCGAGTTCTTCGCCTATCACGCTGAAAATAAAATCGCTTTCGGAAAACGGCAAAAACAAATATTTTTGCCGCGAATTAAACAAACCCAAGCCCCAGAATCCGCCTCCGGCGAGCGCATAAAAAGACTGTACCAACTGATAGCCTTCTTCGAGAGGCGACTGCCACGG
Source organism: uncultured Eubacteriales bacterium (assembly GCA_902783025.1). Classification (GTDB taxonomy): domain Bacteria; phylum Bacillota; class Clostridia; order Christensenellales; family Pumilibacteraceae; genus RUG12826. The sequence goes on from CACZPH010000075.1 coordinate 1,295, forward strand.
ATCGACAAACGCCATAAGCCGTCTGAATCTGTACGGCTCGGCGACGATCAGCAAAGGCACCGCGGCGACCGCCGGCAAGGCGATAAGCGCAAGATGTTTTTTCTTCGCGCCGCAAATAAACAACATACACGCCGTGACGAGCGCCACGCAAACGGTTATGGACATATTCGGCTCGGCGATCACGAGCGCGCACGTCGCCGTGCCTGCGGCAAGAATGGGAATAAGCCCCTTAAACGTCGTCAACGCTTCGTGCTTTTTCGCCGCGTACGCCGCGCAATAAATTACCAGACCGAATTTTGCCGTTTCGCTGGGCTGTACGGTAAAAAATGGGAAACGGATCCATCTTTTCGCGCCGTAGTTTTCGACGCCGATCCCCGGCACAAAAACGAGCGCAAGCAAACAAAACGACGCTATCAGGATCACGATACGAAATCTGACGAGTTTTCTGTAATCGAAAAAACCGAACGCGATCGCGCATAACGCCCCCAGCGCCGCGCCCGCCAACTGTTTGAACAGATAGAAATATTCGTTTCCGTAATTGACTTTAGCCGAATAGGAACTTGCCGAGTACACCATTACGCATCCCAGCGCCATAAGCGCGAACACGGAAAAAAGCAATACCCTGTCGGACTTTTTTCGTTCAGTACGCACCATGAGCAATCTCGTCCACGACTCTCTTGAATTCTTTGCCGCGCTCCTCGTACGAGCGGAACATATCGTAGCTTGCGGTTGCGGGCGACAGCAAAACGCATTCGGGCCTCAATAAAAATGCGTCGACTACGGCGGACTCAAGCGTGGGGAATATCTCGACGTTTTTAAATCCGTGTTTAAGAGCGGCGGCTTTGAGTTTCGGCGCGATCTCCCCTATAAGATTTATCTTGATAACGCGTTCGGTACACTCGAAAATCTCATCGTAAGTCAGATTTTTTTCGCTTCCGCCCATTATGAGGCATACGCTTCCTTCCATACAACACAGAGCCTTAACGGTAGAATCGGCGTTTGTGCTTTTAGAATCGTCCACAAATTTTACTCCGTCTATAACGGCTATTTCCTCGATCCTGTGATCCGCAGGTCGGAATTCCTCAATTCCGAAACATATTTCCTCGTTTTTCAGCCCTAAAAGTTTGCAAGCCGAAACCGCGAAAAGAAAGTCGGCGACGTTGTGATCTCCCTTGACCGGGAGTTTTGCGACGGGAAAAAGTCTTTCCCCGCAAAAAGTCAAAAACCCGTCTTCGACGTATCCGCCGCGCACCTTGCCCGTCGTGCTGACAAACAGCGTTTCGCCTCTTCCCTTGAGCATACTCAGGCCGAAAAGAGGCGCTTCGTACGGAAGAATAAGATAATCGTTTTCGTCCTGAAACGCCGCCACCTTATATTTGAGCCTGCAATACTCCTCCATCGTCTTATGTCTTATGAGATGATCCGGAGTGATATTGGTTATTATCGCGATTTTCGGCTTGAGAAACGGCGTTTGCTCAAGCTGAAAACTCGAAACTTCGGTTATAGCATAATCATAACCGCCGTTTGCCGCCGTCAAAGCAAACGACGCGCCGACGTTACCGCATAACGCCGCTTTGCGGAAAGACGACATCGATTTTATCATATTTACTACCGTCGTTTTGCCGTTGGTCCCCGTCACGGCGACGAAAGGTTTGTCGTTGATCATCACGCCCAACGCGTATTCGCCTATAACGGGCACTCCGCGCTCGTGCGCATACGCATACAAAAAATGCCCTTTCTCAAACGACGGACTAAGCACTATCATATCGTAAGAACGAGGTTCGAATTCGTCGGGATCGCAAAAAGACCATACCCGTGCGCCGAGTTTGGTCAACGCCTCCTTCGCGCCCAATCCGCTTATGCCCCTGCCGGCGACAAGAATATCTTTATCTTTAAAGTCAAACATAGATTACACTCCGATTAAGGTAATATAATCTATGCTCAGCGGCGCGGTTTAATTCGTCACACGCCCAAAACCGCAGCGGTTACTATAAGACAAATAAGCCCTACAGTCGCGGTAACAAGCGTATAAAACGACGTTATCTTGTTTTCGTGATAGCCTTTTCTTTCGAAATGATGATGAAGAGGCGCCATTAGAAAAACCCTCTTTCCCGTGCGTTTGTAGCAAACTACCTGTATTACGTCCGAAAGCGCCGTCACAACGAAAACAATACCTACGACGGGCGCGTATAACGACAATCCGGACAGCGTCGCCAGCGCTCCGATCGCTCCGCCGAGAGCAAGAGATCCCGTATCGCCCATAAATATTACCGCCGGATACGAATTGAACGCCAGAAAACCCGCCACGGCAAACGCGAGAAAAGCGGAAAACTTGGATAAATTAAGGTATTCGTTGCCGTATCCGCATACCGCGTACGCCAGATATAACAAAACGGCGAACACGATAAGATAAACGGCGGAAGTCTTGCCGGCAAGCCCGTCAAGTCCGTCGGTCAGATTTACGGAATTGGTAAAAGCGAGAAAAATAAAAACGTTAAAGGGGATCGAAAAGTATCCCAAATCGATTTTTTGAAGCGTAAAAGGTACCGATATGCGCGACCCGACCGTCGGATCGGCGTAAGCGAAAGTCGCCACAATAACCGAAATAAAGGCTTGAAATACGATTTTTTGCAACACCGTAAGACCTTGGTTGTTCTTTTTGAGCGTCTTGATAAGGTCGTCGATAAGTCCGACCAGCCCGAATGCCGCCGAAACGACAAGGCACATGAGCGCAAGTCTGCGGCTTCCGGAACAAAAAAACACGGTAGCCGCTCCGCACGCTACCAAAAACGCCGCTCCTCCGAAAGTCGGCGTTCCCGCCTTCGACGAGTGGTTGTCCACGTACGAGAGGATGGCTTGTCCCATCTTCAGTCTTTTGCCTACGTAAGTCGCCAACGGCGTAAAAGCCGCGGCACAAAGCAGAGCCACGGCGCAACCGATCAAAAAAAACGTCATTGTACTACGTTCTCCTTTATCAGTTCCATAATGAATTCTTCATCGTTGTAAGCGTATTTGATACCGTTTATCTCCTGATATTTTTCCGCGCCTTTACCGGCGATGAACACGATATCTCCCTCGCCCGCCATACTCAGAGCGAATCTTATCGCTTCCTTGCGCTTGGGAACTACGGCGTAAGCGTCATTCGTCATGCCTTTTTTTACGTCTTCGATAATGTCGAGCGGATTTTCGCTGCGCGGATTATCCGAAGTGATCACGCAAAAATCCGACAGCTTGCTCGCGACGGCGCCCATCATCGGACGTTTTGATCTGTCCCTGTCGCCGCCGCATCCGAAAACCGTGATGATTTTACCTTTCGCAAATTCCCGTATAGACGAAATGGCGTTTTTTAATCCGTCTTCGGTATGAGCAAAGTCGATGATTATACTGTAATTACTTGCGGAAATTATATTGAATCTGCCGTCGACGCGCGTTACGTTACGCACGCCCTTGGCTATCGCTTCGGGTTTAACTCCCAACAGATACGCAACCGTTGCCGCGCAGCTTATATTATAGACGTTGAATCGCCCGCAAAGATTACTCTTGACCCGTACTACCTCGTCAAAAAGATTGAGGACCGTTTTTATCCCGTCTTCGCCGAATTCTTCTTCGATGGCAAAGACGTCGGACGGGTTTTTAAGTCCGTACGTATAAACTTTTCCGCGGTACGTACGCGCTATTTCCAATCCCGTTTCGTCGTCTACGTTGACTACGGCGTTTTTGCTGTGCTCGGGAGTAAAGAATTTGAGTTTCGCGGCTTTATAGTTTTGCATATTGCGGAAAAAGTCGAGATGATCCTGCGTTAAGTTTGTAAAGCACGCGTAATCGAATCTCATACCGTCGAGTTTACTCAAAGCAAGCGAATGCGCCGAAACTTCGCTTATTACGATTTCCACTCCGCCGTTTACCATCAACGCGAGCATTCGATTATACTCTATCGGATCGGGCGTCGTAAGTTTGGTTTCGTACCTGTCTTTGCCTATAAAGATCCCGTTAGTGCCTATTACACCGACTTTTTTACCCGCGGCTTCGAGTATCGATCGCAAAATAAACGACGTCGTGGTTTTGCCGTTAGTGCCGGTAATACCTACCGAAATAAGTTTTTCGAACGGTCTTCCGAAAAAATTCTGCGCCGCCTGCGCCAGAGCCGACCGCGTACTCTTGACAAGCACCTGCGCTATCGGATCCGGAACAAACTTCTCCACCACGGCGCAAACCGCGCCTTTTTCGCGCGCCGCCGCCACGAATTTATGCCCGTCGATACTAAAACCGTTGAGCGCGAAAAACAACCCGCCTTTTTTTACGTCCGCGGTATCGAAAGCAAGCGACGTTATTTCCTGTTCGCCCTCTTCCCCTAACGCCTCGGTCAGAAATTCTTTTAGCTTCATATATCCCTCCGCATATATAATAATACTTTTATTCCGCCGTAAAACCGCGCCGCTAAAAATAGACCTTTTGCGACATTATGTCCGAATAAGGACCACGTCCCCTTTTTCTATTTTCTCGCCCGGAAGCGGCAAAGAAGACTTTATTATTTCGCCTTCGCCTTCGACTTCGTAGTACAACCCCTTTTCTTTAAGTATCGCCGAAGCCTGCGCAAACCTCAATCCGGTAAGGGCCGGCATATCGACATACTCCTTCGGCTCGTGCGTTACGGGTTTTATTCCTTCGTAGTAAAAGATCTTCTCAAAAGTATCGGCAACGTACGGCGCGGCGACTATCGAGCCGTAATAAGCGTACGAATTCGGCTCGTCAACGGTAAAAAGTATAGCGTATTCGGGATTGTCCGCGGGCGCGAAACCGACGAAAGACGAAACGTATTTGCCGTTTGCTATCGCTCCCGACGCGTATTTTTGCGCCGTACCCGTTTTACCTCCTATTCTGTATCCTTTTACTCCGCCTTTCCTGCCGCCGCCTTCGTTTACGACAGCCTCGAGAAGTTCGCGCATACGATCGCTCGTCGATCGGCTGATAACCCTTTTCGTTTCCGGTAAAAAACGGTAATATTCGGAATTGTCGTCATATACGGACTCCGCAAAATGCGGCGTTACTTTTATCCCGCCGTTTACGACCGAGCATACACCGGAAATGAGCTGGAGAGGCGTTACCGCTACTGCTTGACCGAAGCCGATACGCGCGAGATCGACCGGTTTGACGCCGCTTTCTTTCATCATTATTCCGCTGCTTTCCGAATAAAAATCGACGCCTGTCTTCTCTCCCAAGCCGAATCCGCGTAATCCCTCGTAGAATTTTTTCGTACCCATTTTGAGCGCAAGATCCATAAATACGCAGTTACAACTGTTGCAAACGCCTTCTTTCAGGTGTTGTGATCCGTGACCTTTTGTCCGCCAGCACTTGATTCTTTGTCCGTCTACTATCCGCGAACCCGCGCAAAAGAACGTCGAATCATCGTCCGCGACGCCGTTTTCAAGCGCAAGAGCCGTGGTAAAAATCTTGAAAGTCGAGCCCGGCTCGTATACGTCGACTATCATGGTGTTTTTGCTGTAAGCGTTAAGCATCTCAAGATCGTTGCGCGGAATAGAATTGAGATCGTAGGTCGGAGCGGACGCCATTGCGGTCACACCGCCCGTTTTTACGTCCATAACTATCATGTTGGCGCGTTTGGCGTTATGGTCGACAAGCGCTCTTTTGACCGCGTCTTCGGCAAACGATTGTATGTTGAGATCGATCGTCGTCGCCAGCGTCGCGCCGCGAAGAGGTTTTACGTAAGACGCAACTTCTTCGAGATCCTTGCCGCTGTTGTCGGAGGGGATAAGAGTTTTTCCGTCGACGCCGCGAAGATACCTGTCGTAATACCCCTCGAGCCCGTTCTGACCGACGTTGTCGACGTTGACGTACCCGACTACCTGCGCCAAATACTCCCCGTAAGGATAATCTCTCGTCGAGTCGGTCGAGAAATACACCCCGTCGAGACCGAGCCTGCGAAGTTTTTCGCCGGTAGCAAAATCAACGTTTTTTTTGACCGTTATTTCGCCCACGGACGAATTTTTGATTTTATGCGCGAGTTTTTGGGCGTCGAGAGATAACGCTGACGCAAGAATCTCGCTCGTAACACCTACGTCGGTGACGGATCGAGGCTTTACGTAAACGGTAAAAACGCTTTTGTTTTCCACTATCGGTCTGCCGTATCTGTCAAGGATCTCCCCTCTCGGTGCTTTGAGCGGAAGATCGCGCGACCACTGATCTTTCGCTCTTAAGACTAAAGTTTTGCCGTCTATTACGCAAACAAAGAATACTCTCACGCAAAGAAACATAAACAAAAAGGTTATTGACGCGATGACCGTCAATAACCTTTTTCGAGTTTTTGGTATGCTGTTGTTCAAGAGTTGTCAGCCTCCGATGAGATTTGACAACCAGTCGCACGCTCCGTCAAAAAAATTCGTGTGCGCGGACACTTCCGCCGCGGGGATCTCCTGAGCGAGATCAAGTTTGCTCGCATACGTCGTTTCGCTCATTCCCGCATCGGTCGCTTTAGCGTAAACTTCCGCGTCGGAAGAAAGCGTTTCGATCTGCGCTTGCTGAGCCGTAACGGCCGAAGAAACCGCACGGACTTTGTTTTCGAGAGTCGCCACCTGAGACGCTTTGTTTCCTATAATAATGCCTGTAATAGCGACGATCACGGAAAGAATCACAGCAGCCGCCATATATACGCCGAGCAAAATTTTGCTGCGTATGCTGAGGCTGGTAATGCCTTGCGCGGACTTTTCAGTCTGCTCTTCCTGAGAAACGACCGGTCTTTCGTCGGGGATCGAGATCCTGCGCTCGACTTCCGCCTCGGAAGCGAACGCCGTTTCGTCGGAATAATCCTCGTTTACTTTGCGCTGAGCATGGCGGAATCCAATACCGTATTTCCTGTCCTGCTCTTTTGCGGTTTCGGTTGTCGCTATCATAATATGCACCTCCGTTATTATTTATAACATAAAATCAAATCTTTTCCACTACGCGAAGAGTCGCGCTCGCGCTTCTTCCGTTGTTTTCTATCTCTTGCGCCGAAGGTTTGATCTTGGCGATCTCTTTTACCGTGGCTTTGTGGTTGCACACGCACACGGGGAGCCGCTTATCGCAAATGCAATCGATCGCGTTGAGTTTGAAATTTTGCTTTACTATGCGGTCTTCCGTGCTGTGAAACGTTATCACGCACAATCTTCCGCCCGGTTTAAGCCTCGAAACGACTTCGGTAAGCAGTTTGTCGAGTCCGTCAAGTTCGCCGTTTACCTCGATCCTTACCGCCTGAAAAGTCTTTTTGCACGGATTACCGTTTCTTTGAGCCGCCGCCGGCACGCTCGCCTTGATTATCTCGCAAAGCTTTCCGGTCGTCAGTATCGGACTTTCGCTACGCTCCGAAACGATATTTTTGACAATTCTGCGCGCAAATCTTTCGTCACCGTACTCAAATAGAATTTTTTCCAGCTTTTCGGGCGAATATCCGTTTATCACGTCATAAGCCGAAAAACTCTGATCCGCGTTCATTCTCATGTCGAGCGGCGCGTCGTATCTGTACGAAAATCCCCTCGTCGGTTCGTCGACCTGATGCGACGAAATCCCCAGATCGAAGAGCGCTCCGTCGATCTTATCCACTCCGCGATCGTCCAGTATCTTAAGAAAATTCTTGAAATTATCTCTGACAAGGACGAATCTGCCCGCGTATTGTGGCTTGTCGAATCTTTTTTTGCCCTGTTCGATCGCTTCCGCGTCCAGATCGGTTGCTATCAGCTTTCCGCCGCGCTCGAGTATCCCTTCCGAATGTCCTCCGCCGCCCAGCGTTCCGTCGAAGTATAAGCCGTCTTTGCGAACTTTGAGCGAGTCAAGCGTTTCGTCGAATAAAACGGGAACGTGATACGACATATCAAACCTTCTTCGCGATACTCTTGAGGTACTCGTCGTATTCTTCGGGCGAAACAGTCGAATATACGTTCCAAATCTCTTCGCTCCAGATCTCGACCCTATCGTAAGCGCCTATCGTTACGACGTTTTTGGTAATACCGGCGTGAGCGAGAAGATTCTGAGGGATAAGTATCCTGCCTTGCTTGTCCTCTTCCGCCACCATTGCCGAAGACATAATAAGTCTGAGGGCTTTGGTCTGCTCCGCGTCCGTAAAGTCATTGTTTTCGAACTTGTCGCTGATGACCTTGCTTGCGCGTTCGTTGGAAAAGACGAACAAACATTTGTTGGTACCTTTCATGATCACGGGAGATTCTCCTAACGCGTCTTTGAGCCGCGCGGGTATGCGAATTCTTGACTTTTCGTCTATCTGGTGATGAAATTCTCCGGTAAGAAACATACGCCGAGAAACCTCCTTGTGAGTTTAGGTATTTTGATTATACCATAACTTTTTCGGGATTGCAACCACTTTTGACCATTTTTTTCCATTTTTATAAAAATTTTTAGTCTTTTTCAAAAAAAGTAACTTTTGCCACGCGTTTGTTTACATTTTTTCGGTTTTTGTAAACGGTTTTCGGCTTTTATGCGCTTATAAATAAATGTCCGAAACAAAAAAACCGGCTCGATTACGAGTCGGCCCGACATACAGTGGTTGTCTGTGGTCTCATAGTATTTCTACGAGTTCGTTATTCACAAGGTCGCAGGACGATAAATAGTATTTCACTCCGTCTTTTTCAAGCAAAGGCACTATGCGGCTGCCCTTGCCGTGCAGATGTCCGTAAACTACCGAATCCACGGCGTACTCCGCAAAAAGATCGGTAAACGCGCTTCGCTCGAATCTGGAATTAAACGGCGGATAATGCGACATAAAAATAACCCTGTCGCCTTCTTTGCGCTGCTTTTTCATACTCTCGAGCGAAAGCCGCATTCTTATCAATTCGCGCTCGTAAATCTTCTTGTCTTCGGCGGTAAGAAAATCCTTTTCGGGCGTGGTCCACGCGCGGCTTCCGCCTATCAGTACATCGTTGAATCTCAAACAGTCGTTTTGAACCGCGTACATTCTCTCGGGAAGCATTTTGCGAATTGCGGATATCGAACTCCACCAGTAGTCGTGATTGCCGCGCAGTAATACTTTGATCCCCTTGAAGCGCGAAATATACTCGAAGTCGGGCGCTACGTCGGCAAGCCTCATCGCCCAGCTTATATCGCCCGCAATAAGCACGAGATCGTCGTCGGAAACCTTGGCTTCCCACGACGCCTCTATCTCTTCAAGATAATTCTCCCACACCTGACCGAAAATATCCATAGGCTTGGGATTATTGATCGACAAATGCAGATCGCTGATGGCAAAAACTCTCATACTTTACTGATTATAGCATATTTTTTCCGCTAAATCAATTAAAATCCGCTAATCCTCTCCCGTAAATGTCGGCACGCCGTTGAGCCCCGGACATATCCCGGCTTCCGAAAATTCCCTGCATTGCGGATATTCGCATTTCCCGTATGAAGGCACCAGTATCTCGTCGCGAACGACTACGCGAGTTACGAGGACCACACAGGCGGTAACCCGCACCACGTCGTTTTGCGTAAAAGATCCGATATTTCCGAGCAGATTCGCCGCCGCTTCGATAACGTACGGGACAAAAGGATCGTCCGGGACCTTGAGCAGCACGTCCCTGCCTATCGATACCGCGCCCTTTGCGGTACCGCTTACTCCGGCAGAATCGGTAAAGGCGACGGTTACGGGAATAGTCGCCGTATAAGTCACGCGCATACGTTCGTCCGTTCCCGCGCTTACGGTAAGCCCGCCGAGCGTGACCGGCTCGCCGTTTGAGCGGACTTGCGTAAAAGTATAGGGCGGGACCGTTCCTCCGGGCGTAAAATCGCTCAACGATATTTCGAAACTATCCGACGGGTCGCGGAAAACGCAGCCGTCGTATATGCGTTTGACGTCGATACACACTCTCTCGCACAGCCCGTAAAGCGGGTTGCGGGTTATCTTACCCGCGCTTCTGAATCCGTTTGGCATAAAAAATCCTCCCGCCATTAGATTATGACGGGAGAATAAATACCGTGATTTTAATTTTGCAATCCGAGCGCGTTATCGATAAGCGCGCCGACTTCCGATAGCCCTTGCTTCGTCACCGACGAGAAAACTATCACGTTCGACTTACCTAACCCCAGCTCGCTTGCGACGGTTTGCCTTGCTCTGTCCGCCTGCGCGCGCGACAGTTTGTCCGCTTTGGTCGCCACAACGGTAAACGGCAACGCGTAATGGTACAAATACGCAAGCATTTGTTTGTCAAGCGCGGTCGGAGATATGCGAATATCGACGAGAACTATCACGTGCTTAAGATTACGACTGCTTTCGAAATAACCGCCGATAAGCGCGTCCCAGCCGTCCTTTTCCGCTTTGCTCGCCTTCGCAAAGCCATATCCCGGAAGATCCACAAGAGTAAAAAGCGAAGAATTTACGTCGAAGAGGTTTATAAGCCTCGTTCTGCCCGGCGTGGACGAAGTCCTGGCAAGTTTTCCGTTGCCCGTAAGCGCGTTGATAAACGACGACTTTCCCACGTTAGAGCGGCCCACCACGCAAATTTCCGGCGCGGCGGACTTGTTTGCTTCCGAAACGTATTGCTTTGCGGACGAACAGCTGACTATGAATTTTGCCGATTTTACCTGCATTTTACTTAATAAGCGCGATATCGAGGACTTCTTCCACCCTCGAAACCATAATGATTTCGAGATTATCCTTGACTTCCTGCGGTATATCCTTAAGATCCTTTTCGTTTTCTTGCGGTATAATAAGAGTCTTGATCTGGCGCATATACGCGGCAAGCGACTTTTCTTTAAGCCCGCCTATTGCCAGCACTCTTCCCGTAAGCGTGACTTCGCCCGTCATAGCGACGTCTCTGCGAACCTTCTTGCCGGAAAACGCCGAAGCGAGAGAAGTCGTAAGCGTTACTCCCGCGCTCGGTCCGTCCTTGGGCGTAGCGCCTTCGGGTATATGGATATGAACGTCGTATTCGCCGAATTTCTTCGTATCGATACCGAGTTTTCCGGCGTTCGCCCTCACTATGGAGAGCGCGATCTTCGCCGACTCCTTCATTACGTCGCCCATACTTCCGGTAAGCGTGAGTTCGCCTTTGCCGCCCGCCAAAAGAGCCGTTTCGACGTCGAGAGTAACTCCTCCTACGCTCGTCCAGGCAAGTCCGGTAACTACGCCGACTTCGGGATCCTTACGATATTCGGAATCCCTGAATTTGGGAACGCCGAGAAGATCGGGTAGGTCGTTTTCCTCAACCGTAAACTCCAGATCGGTTTCGTTGTCCTCAACGGCTTTGACGGCGATTTTGCGGGCTACCGTAGCGATAGAACGCTCGAGATTTCTCACGCCGCTTTCGCGCGTAAAATCCGTGATTATTTTCATCATTACGTCGTCGGGAATAACGATCTGACCTTTGATCAGGCCGTTTTTCTCGGTCTGCTTGGGCAAAAGATATCTCTTGGCTATTTCGAGTTTTTCCTTATAAGTATATCCGGTAAGATATATTACTTCCATACGATCGAGAAGCGGCGTCGGAATATTGTCTATCGAATTAGCCGTCGCGACGAACATCGTTTGAGAAAGATCGTAGGGGATCTCGAGATAATGGTCGATAAACTTGCAATTCTGAGCCGGATCGAGCACTTCGAGCATTGCCGAAGCGGGATCTCCGCGGAAATCGCTCGACATCTTATCTATTTCGTCAAGAAGGAAAACGGGGTTATTCACTCCGGCGTTCTTCATCCCAGATAATATGCGCCCGGGCATGGCTCCGACGTAAGTGCGCCTGTGTCCGCGGATCTCGGCTTCGTCCCTTACTCCGCCGAGCGACATTTGGACGAAAGTTCTGTTTGCCGCGCGCGCTATCGACGACACGATAGACGTTTTACCTACGCCGGGCGGTCCTACGAAGCATAAGATCGCTCCGCTTAAGTTTTTGGTCAGCACGTGCACGCCGAGATATTCGACGATACGCTCCTTTATCTCTTCGAGCCCGTAATGGTCTTCGTCGAGGATCTCGCGAGCGCGTTTGATATCGACTTCGTCGTTACCGACCGTTCCCCACGGCATATCGAGAAGCCATTCGATATATGTGCGTATAACGCCCGCTTCGGGGGAATTAGGCGCCATTTTGCTCATGCGCTTTATTTCTTTTTCGAGTTTGTCGACGGCGTACTGCGGAAGCTTCTTTTCCACAGCCGTCTTCATATACCCTTCTTTTTCGTCCTCGTCGTCGCCGAGTTCGTCGTGGATCGCTTTGATCTGCTCGCGGAGATAGTATTCTTTCTGGCTCTTCTCGATACTTTCTCTGACGCGTTTTGCAATGCTCTTTTCCGCGACGAGAAGGTCAGTCGCAACCAGCGCTTTCGAATAAATATCGGTAAGCTGATCGTTAAGCGAATACAACTCGAGAAGACGCTGACGTTCGAGATCGTTGTCGTAGACCGCGTACGCCATAGTCGCTACGAATTTAGCGGAATCGGACACGTCGAGTTTAATGTCGCGCGGCTTCGTGTCAAGCTTGGCGAGCTTGCTCATTTCTTCGGTAATAAGATTGAGAAGAGCGCGTTCGTCAAGACCTTCCTCGTCTTTGCCGTACTCGGTCGCTTCGCATTCGATATACGGCGAAAAAGCGGTAAAAGCCGTCACTTTCATACGCTTTATGCCTTGAAAAATGACTTTTATGCCGCCGGTCGGCAAATTGACCGTCTGCTGAACGGTCGCAAGAGTGCCGACGTTGTAAAGTCCGCCTTCACCGGGATTGGTTTCGTCCTTATTTTTTTGCGTTACGACCAAAACCTGCGAATTCTCCGCTTTGCTTATCGCTTCGATGGATTTGTCTCTTCCTATATCGACGCTGAGTATCTGAGCGGGAAAAAGCACGTTGGTGCGCAATGCCACGACGGTAAATATTTTGTTTTGTTCTTTGTTTTCGTCCATGAAAGTCCTCTTATTTTATGCGTTGGATTTATTTTAACATACTGCGGGCGAAATTTCAACCCAAAATCGCGACTTTCGGCATTTTTTCACAAAGACCATTGCCCGATTCCGAACAATGGTCCTTATTTTACGCCGTTTTGTCTTTTTTGATCACTATGGGCTTTTCTTTGTTGAGAATAGTCCCTTTGGTTACGACTACCTTATCGATCGACTTGTCGGAAGGCACCGAATACATTACGTCGAGCATACCTTCTTCGACTATCGATCTTAAGCCTCTCGCTCCGGTCTTGAGCTCTATCGCCTTGGCGGCTATCGCTTCGATAGCGTCGTCCCTGAACTCGAGTTTCACACCGTCCATCTCAAGAAGCTTTACGTACTGCTTAACAAGACAATCTTTCGGCTTCGTGAGAATATTGACGAGCGCCTGTTCGTCGAGCGCGTGAAGACTTACGGTCACGGGGACGCGTCCGACAAATTCGGGAATAAGTCCGAATTTGATAAGATCCTGCGGCTGAATCTGCTTGAGCATCGCTTCGGTATCCGTCTTGGACGGCTGAACGTTACCGCCGAATCCCAGACTCGACTGACTTTGCCTCTTTTCGATGATCTTGTCAAGTCCCACGAACGCTCCGCCGAAAATAAACAGAATATTAGTCGTGTCTATCTGCAAGAATTCCTGCTGAGGGTGCTTCCTGCCTCCCTGAGGGGGGACCGAGGCGACCGTGCTTTCGACTATCTTGAGCAGAGCTTGCTGAACGCCTTCGCCCGAAACGTCGCGCGTAATGCTTACGTTTTCGCCCTTGCGCGCTATTTTATCGATCTCGTCGATATAAATTATTCCGCGTTCGGCTTTCTTGATGTCGTAATCGGCGTTCTGAATAAGCTTAAGAAGAATATTTTCTACGTCTTCGCCGACGTATCCGGCTTCGGTGAGCGTCGTCGCGTCGGCTACGGCGAACGGTACGTTGAGTATCTTGGACAGAGTCTGCGCAAGCAAAGTCTTACCGCATCCGGTAGGTCCGAGCATAAGAATATTGCTTTTTTTGAGTTCTATACCGTCGTCCCGATCCTTTCCGTCGTTGAACCTTATTCTTTTGTAGTGATTGTAGACCGCTACGCTCAAAACGCGTTTCGCGTCGTCCTGACCTACTATATAGTCGTCAAGTTTCTCTTTGATCTCGCGCGGCGTGGGAAGATCGTCTACAGACGACGAGCCCGACGACTTCTTTACATGGTTTCCGATGTCTTCTTCGCATTGCTTGACGCATTCGTCGCAAATGCAAATATCGCCGTTAGGCGAAAACACGAGATGCTCGACGAGAGACTGCGGTCTTCCGCAAAATGAACATTTAGGTTCGAATTTTTCCACTAATTTACTCCTGAAATTTTACTTTACGCTCTTTTTTCGAAAATATGATCGACAAGACCGTATTTGAGCGCTTCCTGCGCGGTCATATAGTTGTCTCTGTCGACGTCCTTTTCGACTTGTTTGATGGATTTGCCGGTGTTCTCCGCCAATATCTCGGTCATACGCTTCTTGATACGCATGATATGCTCCGCCTGAATAGCGATATCGCTCGCCTGTCCCTGGGCTCCGCCGAGAGGCTGGTGGATCATAACTTCGCTGTTGGGAAGGCAATATCTCTTGCCTTTCGCTCCCGCCGAAAGCAGGAACGCCCCCATCGAAGCCGCCATACCGACGCAAATGGTACTTACGTCGCACTTGATGTAATTCATCGTGTCGTAAATACCCATTCCCGCCGTAACGCTCCCGCCGGGGCTGTTGATATAAAGACTGATGTCTTTGTCGGGGTTTTGTCCTTCGAGATAAATGAGCTGCGCGATAACCAAATTCGCGCTTACGTCGTCGATCTCGCCGGTAAGGAAAACGATCCTGTCGTCAAGAAGTCTCGAAAAGATATCAAACGAACGTTCGCCGCGGTCGGTCTGCTGAACGACCATGGGAACAAGATTGTTTTTTACCATTATTTGCCTCCAAAAGATCAATTATTCGTTATCTTTCGCTTTCTTTGCGGCGGACTTTTTTGCGGTGGTTTTCTTTGCGGCGGGCTTCTTTTCCTCAGCCTTTTCCTCTTCCTTCTTATCTTCGGACTTCTTAGCGGACTTTTTGGCGGGTTTCTTATCTTCCGCCTTGTCGGTAAAGACGTTGTTTTCCTTAAGGAAAGCGACGAGCTTGTTCATAAGCGCTTCGTTGCGAAGATAATCGAGATGGTTGTGATCCATGGTCTTTTTGTATTCGTCAAGAGATTTTTTTGCCGAATCCGCAAGCGGCTGAATCTCCTTGTCGAGATCCTCTTCGGTCGCCTCGATCTTCTCCGCCTTGAGTATCTCTTCGAACACAAGACGCGACTTGACGTCTCTGGTCGCGCGCTCCTTGTTGTTTGCGCGGAATTCTTCGCGGGTAAGACCGGCGTACTTGAGGTAATCGTCGAATTTTACTCCGCCGTACATATACTTAAGCTGATTTTCGGTGTCGCTTACGATATAGTCGATCTGCTTCTCGATCATAACGTCGGGAATATCGACCTGCGCGTTTTCGACTACCTTGGTAAGCAAAGAGTTTTCGTTTTCTCTCTCCGCCCTGCGATCGTTTTGCTCAATAAGTTTTGCCTTAACGTCGGCTTTGTAGTCGGCAAGATTGTCGAATTTGCTTACTTCTTTCGCAAAATCGTCGTTTACTTCGGGAAGTTCCTTGACTTCGATATTGTTTACGGTAACGGTAAACACCGCCTCTTTGCCCGCAAGTTCCTTAGCGTGATACTCGGCCGGGAAAGTAACGTGAAGATCCTTCGTCTCGCCCTTAGCCATTCCCACCATCTGATCCTCAAAACCGGGGATGAAGGTGTTGGAGCCGATCACGAGTTCCTGATTGGACGCCGTGCCGCCTTCAAACGCCACGCCGTCGACGGTTCCTTTGTAGTCGAGAGTCACGATATCGCCGTTCGCTACCGCGCGGTCAACGACCTGGATCCTTCTCGCGCCCTGCTCTCTCGTCTTGTTTATTTCCGCGTCGACGTCCGCGTCGGAAACGGGATAAGATACCTTTTCCACTTCGATACCCTTGTAGTCTCCGAGCTTAACTTCGGGACGAACGGTAACGGTAAGATCGAATACCAGTCCGCCGTCCTTAAGATCGACGTTTTCGACCTTCGGCTCGTCGACGGGATAAACGTCGGAGTGCTCTTCGAGCGCCTTGGTGTATCCGTCGTAAATAGCGCCGTTTATCGCGTCTTCGTAAAAGAAAGACTTGCCGTACATTCTCTCAACGATCTTACGGGGAGCCTGACCTTTTCTGAAACCGGGCACGTTTATCTTACTTTTTTCTTTAAGATACGCTTTGTTAAGTTGTTCTTCCCATTCGGAAGAATCAAAGGTGAAAGAAAATTTAACTTCGCCTTTAAGTTTTTCTACTTCGTACTTCATAGTTATCCTCCAAAATTTCGTACCGTACTATAATATCATAAAGTTTGAGGCTTTGTCAATTTTTTTATTGACTAAAATATATTTTAAGTATATACTATTAGTACGTTTTTGGATATTTTCGTCTCTTTGGTGGCGAAAAACGGAGAATTTATGTACGACGCGCTCGCTCTTTTTCATATCACACGCGAACTTAAACGCCTCGAAGGGGGCGGCGTTTCGAAAATCGCCATGCCCGCGCCGACGGACGTTTTTTTGACGATCAAAAAGCGCGACGAGACGAAAACTCTGTTCTTTTCGTGCAATCCTTCCGCGCCGCGCGTTTTTTTGTGCGACGACAGGCGCGACAGTCCCGGCGCCCCGTACGCCTTTCTTATGCACCTAAGAAAACGCATCTCGGGCGCTTATATCGAAAAAATCGAATCGGTAAAACACGAGCGCGTCGTCAAGATACATCTTTCATCTAAAGCCCAGCTTTTTACCGAGGAAAAATACGTGCTTTACCTCGAAATAATGGGTAAGTATTCCAATATTATTCTCGTGGACGGCGAAGGAAAGATCACGGAGAGCGCTATTCACGTAAGCGCCGACACGTCCTCGAAACGCCTCGTTTTGCCGGGCCTTGCCTACTCGCTTCCTCCGAAGCAGGAAGGCAAAATCACGATAGACGACGAAAAGGAGTTTTTTGAAATAATGCGCGGCTACGACGGAAAGGAATCCGCGCACAATTATATGCTTAAGCACTTTTGCGGTTTTGCTCCGCTTTCGTTAAAGGAAGCGGTGGCGGAGAGCGGATTCGGTAAGGGCGGCGACGAGGAAATATCGGGGCTTTTGACGACCATGCGCGGATTTTTTGAGCGCAGCGAGCCCTGCATAGTCAAAAACGGCAACGAGATCACGGACTTTTTGCCTTTTCCGTTTAAATTATGCCCCGACTTCGAAACAAAAAGTTCGCTTAGCGACGCGGCCCGCGAATATTTCAGCCAAAAGCTCGAAATCGGCGTCGAATCGGCTAAGAAAAACCGTCTTGCCGCCGTAATCAAAGGCGCGAAGAGCCGCAACGAAAAGAATATCGGATCGCTCAGGAGTCGTATCGAGGACGCGAAAGACGCCGAAGATCTCAAAAAATACGGCGAACTCATTACCGCCAACATTTACAAGATACGCCGAGGCATGGAAAATATTACCGTTTATGACTATTACACCGACTCGAATATCACGATAGCGCTCGATCCTACTCTCGAACCTGCGCAAAACGCGCAAAAATATTACAAAAAATACGGCAAGAAAAAACGCGCGCTGGAAACGAGCGAAAGCCTGCTCGCGGCGGCGTACGATACCGCCGACTACCTCGAATCGCTTTCTCTCGCGCTATCTACCGCGCCCGGCGACGGCGAACTCAACGATCTGAAGCGCGAAATGGAAAAAACGGGGCTTATCAAGGTCAATAATTCCAAAAAGCCTTCGCGCGAACAGACCAAACCGCGCAAATTTACGGTCGACGGCTACGTCGTATATATCGGCAAAAACAATCTCCAGAACGACGCTCTCGTCAAGTCGTCGGACGGCGGATACACATGGCTGCACACGCAGAAGATACACGGC
>CACZPH010000076.1 GCA_902783025.1 uncultured Eubacteriales bacterium
AAAAGCAAAGGCGGCGAGATACGAGTGTCAGACAAGGCAAGAGCCTACCGACGAGAGGCGCGTACATAAATCGTACGTAACTCGAAGTCGGTAGGCTCTTAACGCCGTATCACGCCGTATGTCGCCGCCGTATTATTGGCGGCGAACCTTGAATATGCGGACACCATAGCCGTCGACCGTCACGCTACCCTCGCACTTCTCTCCGCTCTCCATGTCGGTAGAGGGAGAAAGCAAGGTTACTTTGCGCGGGGTAGAATTGTAATTTTCGACAAACAAGTATTCGGTCTCGCCGTCGGTACGCTTGTGCGCGGTAACGCCTTCGCTCAAGTTGCCTACGTTGGACGAAATCCCGAGGTCCTTAAGGACTTTACTTATAAGAGCGCTCTTGAGTTTGCCTGTGTCGCGCGCGGCGATATAATAAGATTTGCCCTTGCCGTATTTGTTTTCGACGACGGCGGGCTCGCCCGCGTAAAAGTCGTCGCGGTAAACTCCGAGAACTTTCGCCGTGCGGACGGGGTGGATCCTTTCGCAAAAATCCACTACCTCGCACTCTTCCCCGCCGTAAACTATCGCGTTGCGGTCGGACGGGAAAAGCGTGTCGATCTCTTCCGCCCATACGCCGAACACTTCCTTTAGCTTTTCGCCGGGGAAACCGCCCAAATAGCAAAGGTCGTTTTCGTTGACGTAGCCGCACAGATACGTCGTGATAAGAGTGCCGCCCGAGCGGACGTACTTCTCTATCTTGTCTATTTGCTCCTTTGAGAGAGAATAAGGCATGGGCATAATTACGAGATCGTACTTCGAAAAGTCACGATTGAGCCCTATTTCGTCGACGTCGATCGCGCGCGACCAAATCTCGTAATAAAAATCGCGTACGGTTTCGGCGTATTTCTTGTTGTCGCGCCTCAGTCCTTGGGTGTTTTTGATAAGCCACTCGTTTTCGATATCCCACACTATCGCGACGCGTACCTTAGTGAGCGAACCGAGAACTTCTTCTATCTTGTTGAGCGTCGCGCCGACTTCAGCCACGTCGCCGAAAACGCGGTTGAATTCGTTGCCCGTATGGTCGACTACCGCGCCGTGGAACTTTTCGCAGCTTCCGCGGCTCTTGCGCCACTGAAAGTACATTACGGCGTCGGCGCCGTGCGCAACCGCCTGCATACAGGAAAGTTTGTGCATTCCGGGGCGTTTGAGTTTGTTGAAATTGCGCCAGTTGACAAGGCTCGGCGTGCTCTCCATAAGCAAAAACGGCTTGTCAAGCAGCGCGCGGAAATTATCGTGATACTCGGCTATCGACGCCGCCAAACGGGCGGGGTTTTCCTCGTTGTGCCACTCGGGGTAGTTATCCCACGAAACGACGTCGAGACGCTTAGCCACCTTGTCGTTGTCGATATTGTAATGCGGCATAAGATTGGTCGTGATCGGAAGCGCGGAAAACTTGCGCACGCACTTTATTTCCCAGTCGATAAAGTCGATCGCCGACTCGCTGCAAAACCTGCGCCAGTCGTTACGGAGCGCCTCGTAACCGTCGCCCAGCGCTCCGGGCGGATCAATCTGATCGAAAGAGTCCGCGTTGTGGCTCCAAAAGGTCATCCACCATTGATCGTTGAGCGTTTCGATATTCCCGTAACGGGCCTTGAGAAACTTGTGAAAAGCCGCCTTACAGTTGTCGCACCAGCACTCGCCCGTGTTGTATTCGTTGGATAAATGCCAGCCCAAAACCGCAGGGTGATTACCGTAGCGCTCGGCTAACTTTTCGTCGATAATGCGTACCTTTTCGCGGTAAATCGGAGAATTCGGGCAATGATTGTGGCGGGCGGCAAACAGTTTTCGCCTGCCGTACTCGTCCACGCGCAAAACTTCCGGGTACTTCTCGGCGAGCCATCTCGGGCGCGCTCCGGAAGGCGTGGCGAGTATTACTCTGCCGCCGTTTTCGTACACGCGGTTTATCATTTCGTCAAGCACCGAAAAGTCGAATTCGCCCTCTCGCGGCTCGATGGTCGACCACGAGAAAATGCCCATCGTCATTTCGTTGCAGTTAGCCTTCTTCATAAGGCGCATATCTTCGTCCCATACGCCTTCGTAATTCTTCCATTGTTCGGGATTGTAATCGCCGCCGTGCAAAAAATGCTTGAAAGACTCGTTGTAATATTTTCTCATTTTTCCTCTCCTTCTAATTGTTTTGTGCGTAAAAAGCTTACGAGCATAAGTACGTAGCATACCGTCTTGGGTAGCATAAGCATTCCCAGCATCGGCACAAAGGAAGCGCCGACGACTACGGGAATATAAAAGGCGAACGACAGCGCGATAAGCAGCCAGTTATGCCTCATCGCCGACAAGTCTTTGCGCTCAATAAAGTACAAAACCGCCACGTACGCGCCTAAGAAAAGGAACGGCACGTTACGCGCTATGCCCCAAACAAGCGGCGATGAATCGGTAAGCCAGCCGTTTTGCGGAAAGGCGCAAAGCACTACGCGGATAAGAGCGAAAAGAAACACCGCGTATATGCGATAAAGCCTCGGTTTAGCGCCGCGCGCGTACTCGAAAATATAGTACAACAGCACGTAAAAAGCCGTCATCGTAATCGACGTTATCAGTTTTCCCGCGCCCAAAGCCGCGGTAAAATCCGCGCTTACGAAATAATTAAGCACGCGCGGCACGAGATGGAACGCGTCGCCGATGCCCAGAGTGAGCGCCGCGGCGCCGCAAAGCTTGGCTGTTTTTCCCTTGCGGGAAAGCAGTATCAAGCCGGCGACGAGCGCGAAAACGAGATACGCTACGTCGAATACGGATTCGCCGTACTTCATGATCTTCTCCTTAAATGTGGAATTTGTCGTCCTCGGTAAGACCTAGGGCGTCCACCGCGTACGAAAGCCGCTCTTTGGAGAGCGCGAAAATATTGGGGTGATGAGCGTCGGAGCCGAAATAGAACTTGCAGCCCTCTTCCTTCGCTATCGCGAAAGGTCTTACGGTCGACGCTATCTCGTCGGGAGTTTTGCGCGAAAAGTCGAAATCGTCGCCGTTAAGCTCCACGCCCGCGCCTTTTTCCCTTATGCGCGCGAAAATCCTGCGGTATTCGTCATCGGGAACGGCATCGAGAATGTCCTTCCACGTGCCTTTTTGCCCGGGTATGGAGAGAAGTCCGCAGGCAAGATGCGCTATGCCTATTTTGCGGAAAGGCAAGTCGAGATCGAGAAGTCTGTCAAGCCTGTCGATATACGCTTTGGCGCGCTCCTCTACGCCCGCCGCGGGATCCATTGTAAAGTCGGAATTGAGGTGAGTGGTGGGAATAACGATAAAATCGAACTCGTCGAGATTTTCCTTCGCTATTCCCAAAACGTAATCCTTGCGCCACTCCGTTTCGCAACCGAAATAAAATTTTACGCCGTCGCTTTGCGGGAGCGGCAGGCTCTTCTTGACGTGCGCTATATTTTGCGGCGCGTACCACGCGTTGGCGCCGGGCACGGCGGAATCCCAAAGATGATCGGTAATTACTATCTCGCTAAGCCCTTCTTCAATAGCGTACCGCAAAATGCGCTCGGGGCTTTGGCGCTCGTCGGACGAGCAGGTCGACAAAACCGAATGAATATGATAGTCCTGGGTAAGTTGAAACTTCATAAAAACCTCCGTGAAAAA
The DNA here is from genome assembly GCA_902783025.1 of uncultured Eubacteriales bacterium. GTDB lineage: Bacteria > Bacillota > Clostridia > Christensenellales > Pumilibacteraceae > RUG12826. The sequence goes on from CACZPH010000076.1 coordinate 3,637, forward strand.
TATCGTTAAAAATATCGTTAAAAATATTTTAACACTTTCTTCGCGTTTTTTCAACGGTTTTGCCGCAAGGAAAGAAAAATAAAAAGAAAAATAAGAAAAAACCGATTACGTAAAGAAAAAATAAAAAGCCGCCGCCAAAACTCGGGCGAATAAGAAAAAACTTTTGGTTTATTGCCGAATAATCCTTGACTTTTTCCGCTGTTTGCGGTATATTATCTATGCGCTTTTGAGCGAAATACGGAAGTGTATCGAAGTGGTCATAACGGCCCTGACTCGAAATCAGGTATCGGGGCAACCCGATCGTGGGTTCGAATCCCACCGCTTCCGCCACAAAAAAACGCCACCCTGACAATGGGTGGCGTTTTTTTGTGGCATGAGCGGCGGGGAATGCGGACCGTGACTTTAGTCGTGTAACTCGCGCAATAACGGCGCACCGCCGTAAAACTAACCGTTTTTTCAATCAGTGATTGAATTGCGCTCGTGAATATCTGCGCTCCAAAACTTTTGCAAGCAAGTTTTGGAGCTTGACATGTGACGCGCACGCACGCGTCGCGGACGTGCAAGGGCGACGGACAGTCGTCGCCTGTTATCCCACCGCATACTTAAATAATCCCTACCACGGGGTGGCGTTTTTTTGTGGCATGAGCGGCGGGGTTCGAACGGCGGATCGTCGCAAAGCGACAAAACGCGAGTTAAATCGAGCGTTTTCTTTGGCACGGCGTTTTCACGCCCGATACGCCGCGCATTACTTTGTTTCGCTTGCGTCTTGGACGTGAAATATACCTACTCGGAGAGTGCGGCGCGGATCCCACCGGTCGTATACTTTATCACTTAAAATATTACGCCACCCTGTGGTGGGGTGGCGTTTTTCGTTTTATGTCCGATATCGTCGTCTTGTCTATAACGCGGCGCGGTTTTACTTTTTGAGTTCGAGAGTGCGTTTGTACGAAGCAAGCGCGGCGGCTTTTACCGTTTCGGCAAAGTTTTGCTCGCGAAGTACCTTCACTCCCTCTATCGTCGTGCCGCCCTTGGAACATACGCCGTCGGTAAGCGCGGCGGTATCTTCGAACTTCAGCGCCATTTCGGCGGCGCCTTTTACCGTTTCGCAAACGAGCGAAAGCGCGGTTTTTTCGTCAAGTCCCATCTCTACGCCCGCCTCGGCGAGCGCGCCGATAAACTCGTACGCGTAAGCGGGGGCGCAACCGGCTACCACCGAGCTTGCGTCCATGTCCTTTTCGTCGATTTTCTCAAGCGTTCCGCAAGTCGAAAAGGCGGAAAGAAAATCCCTCTCCTCCTCTTCCGTGACGCCCGTTCCCAAAGCGTAAGTAATTACGCCTTTTCCGAGCAGTACCGGCATATTTGGCATAATACGTATTACCTTTTCGCTCCCGGTCGCCTCGATCAGCGCGCCTGTCGAAACGCCCGCCGCCATGGAAATAACGACGGCGTTTTCGTTGGAGCAAAACGCTTCTTTTATCTCTCCGATCGTATCGAAAATTACCTGCGGCTTTACGCCCAAAACGACGAATTTCGCGCGCGCGGCGATCTCGTTTGCGCTCGCTTTTTTTGCTCCGCACTCGGCGACAAGCGGCTCGATTTTGCTCTCGCTGTGGTCGCAAACGGCGATACTTTTCTCGACTTCGCTCACTTTCCTGACGAGCGTCGCGCCCATGTGTCCGCAACCTATAAAACCGAATCTCATACTCTCACCTGCCCGCTGCCCAAAATTACGTACTTGTACGTCGTCATTTCCTCAAGCCCCATAGGTCCGCGGGCGTGGAGCTTTTGAGTCGAAATACCTATTTCGCAGCCTTTGCCGAACTCGCCGCCGTCGGTAAAACGCGTCGAAGCGTTGACGTACACCGCCGCGGAATCGACGAGCGAAATAAACTTCTTCGCGCTGAAGGCGTTTTGCGTGATTATGCAGTCGCTGTGGTGCGTGGAATGACGCGAAATATGCTCTATCGCTTCGTCCACGCCGTCAACCACTTTTACCGCAAGGACGTAATCGAGAAATTCGACGTCGAAGTCGCCTTCTTTCGCTCTTTCTCCGTCTATGATACCGCTCGCGCGCTCGTCCAAAATAAGTTTTACGGGCTGTTTGCCCGCTTCGGCGCGCTCGTCGACGAGTTTGGATTTAAGCATGGGCAAAAACTCCCCGGCTACTGCCGAGTCCACAAGGCACACTTCGGCGGCGTTGCACACCGAGGGGCGCGAAGTCTTGGCGTTGTCGATAATATCGAGCGCGGTTTTAAGATCCGCGGTTTCGTCGACGTAAATATGACATATTCCCGTTCCCGTTTCTATGACGGGTACGGTCGAGTTTTCGGAAACGGCTTTGATAAGTCCCGCTCCGCCGCGCGGAATAAGCAGATCGACTATACCGCGAGCCCGCATAAGTTCGCTCGCCGCTTCGCGCGTGGGCGGCAAAAGATTGATAAAATCCGGGTTCAAGCCGCACTTTTTAAGCGAATCTTTGAGTATTTTTACTATCGCGCAGGCGGAATTATACGCTTCTTTTCCGCACCTTAAAACGCATACGTTGCCGCTCTTGAAGCACAACGCGGCGGCGTCGGACGTGACGTTGGGGCGGGATTCGTAAATTATCCCCACCACGCCGAACGGCACGCTCACTTTCTTGATTATCAGCCCGTCGTCGCGGCATAGCTTTGACAAAACTCTGCCTACGGGCGATGGCAAAGCGCCTACGTCGTGCACGCCTTTGCTCATAGCCAAAACGCGCTTTTCGTCGAGTCTGAGCCTGTCGCTCATTACTTTTCCCAATTTCTCGCCGAACTTATCGAGATCGATCTCGTTGGCGCTCAGAATTTCCGCGGCGCGAAGTCTGAGATCCTCGCTCATGCGCCACAGAGCGTAATTTATCGCGTCTTCGCCCAAAGTGGAAAGCGCGGGCGCGGCGCGGCGCGCGTTATATAAGATTTCGGTCGTCTTTTCCATATTTCTCACCAAAAAAACTTAGTATATTCGCCGTCCTTGCCTTCCGTAATGTCGTATAGTATCTCCGGGTCGGCGGAAGAGGCTATTACCATTTTGCATTTATTTTCGCAAATCGCCGCGGCGTGAAGCTTGGTAAGCATTCCGCCGGTGCCCAAAGCGGTGCCGCTGCCGCCCGCCTTGGAAAGCATTTCGGGCGAAACGGAAGAAACGTTCTTGATTATCTTCGCGTTTTTGTTTATTCTCGGATCGCCGTCATAAAGCCCGTTTACGTCCGAAAGAATTACGAGCAGATCCGCGCCTACGCACGTGGCGACGAGCGCCGAAAGCGTGTCGTTGTCGCCTACTTTTATTTCGTCGACGGCAAGCGTGTCGTTTTCGTTGATGACGGGGATCGCGCCGTAGTCGAGAACCTTTTCGAGCGTATTGCAAAAATGCGTGCGTCTGCTCTCGTCCTTGAGGTCTTCGCCGGACAAAAGGATCTGACCTACGACGTAATTATACGTCGCGAAAAGCCTGTCGTAAACCGCCATAAGTTCGCTTTGACCTATCGCGGCGAGCGCCTGACGGGCGACGAGATCGGCGGGTTTGTTTTTGAGCGAAAGCTTCCCCATTCCCATCGCGATCGCGCCGGAAGAAACGAGCACGGTTTCGTGCCCGCTGCTCGCGATATCGCTTATGACCTTGCACAACTTTTCGGTGCGACGGATATTCAGTCTGCCTGTGGGATACGTGAGGCTGGACGTGCCGAGTTTGATAACTATACGCATAAAAACCTACCTTTTGCGAATATTATACGCTTTTATGCGCGTATTGTCAATAGGGCTTGAAAAATCCGAAAAGATTTGTTATAATATAAGTATGAAAACGCAAAACGACAATATCGAAGAAAAAATCGAAAAACTCGCCGCTATGCTGGTTTCTTCGCGCCGTATCGTCTTTTTCGGAGGCGCGGGCGTGTCGACCGAAAGCGGCATACCGGACTTTCGGAGCAAAGACGGTCTGTATAACCAAAAATACGACTATCCGCCCGAAGAAATACTCTCTCACGGCTTTTTTTACTCGCATACGGCGGATTTTTTCAGGTTTTACCGCGACAAAATTTTGCTCAGCGCCGAGCCTAACGCCGCGCACTACGCTCTTACGCTTATCCAAAAATACCGCGATCTTACCGTGGTAACGCAAAATATCGACGGACTTCACCAAAAGGCGGGCAATAAAAAAGTATTCGAACTCCACGGCACCGTTGAAAAAAATCACTGCGTAAAATGCGGCAGGTTTTTCCCGCTCGACTACATAAAGAGCCGCGCGGGCGTTCCCGTATGCGACGAGTGCGGAGGACTCGTCAAGCCAGACGTGGTGCTTTACGGCGAAGGACTCGACGACGAGACCGTCGGCGGCGCGCTTACCGCCATTTCGCGCGCGGATCTGCTGATAGTGGCGGGAACGTCGCTGTCCGTGTACCCGGCGGCAGGGTTTATAGGCTATTACGGCGGCGAAAACTCCGTGATAATCAACGTTTCGCCTACCGCTTTCGACCGCCGCGCCACTCTTTGTATCCCCGCGAAAGTCGGCGAGGTCCTCAAAAAAGCGAGCGAATCGGCTTTTGCGAAATAATAAACCGGATTTACTTTACACGGCGAATATTTAGCATACAAATACGCCGAAAAATATGCTTAAATTTCTTTACCGTGTTTATTTTGCGTTTGACTTATGCTGAAAAAAGGCATATAATATAAGTAAATAATCGGTCGGAAACTCCGACCAAAGGAGAACAAAAATGAAAAAAATAAGCAAAATCCTTACCGCCGGTATGCTTGCGTTCGTTATGGCGGCGCTTCCCGCTTGCGGAAATCAGACGACCACCAAGTACGACGGCAATTATAAAGCCGCTTCGCCCGAAGAACTTACCGCCGCTACCGAGAATATCAACGAAAACACCGTTTTCGGCGATATGACCGCCGCAGACTGGGCAAGAGCTCTCAAACTCGATCTCAACGTTTCGCTTAACGCCGATCTCTCTTATATGGGCGTTGACGCAAAAACGAATATCGACTTTAAGACCAACGGCAAAATAGTTCTTACTCTCAAAGAAAAAGAGGAAGAAGCCGATCCCACCGGAGCGTCAGACGACGCGGCCGCAGAAGGCGAAACCGAAGAAGGCGAGACCGAAGAAGATAAAACCGACGTGAAAATCACCGCGCTCACCGCTCTTTCGCTCGGACTCAATTACGACATAAAAGGCAACGGAGCGTCCCTTTCTTCCTCCGCTTCGCGTAACGACAATATCGCATGGATCGACGATTTCCTTTACGTTTCTTCCGTAACTAAGGAAAACGGCAAGGCGGAAGAACCTGAACTTACCAAGATCAATCCGCTCAACGGACTTTTCTGGGGATTAGGCGAGATGGGCGACATGGTAAAAGAAGCGCCCATCGGCAGCATGCTCGAAGGTATGTCTTCGCTCGAAGGTCTTGACTTCAACCTCGATTCGCTCTTCGGCGGCAGCGGCGAAGCAGACGTAAGCGGAATCGCTACATCCGCTTCCGAATACGGTTTCGACCTCGGTCTCGACGCTTCCAACGGCGTAAAGATCAGAGTTAAGGCTAACAAAAACTTCGAAGCGAAACTTGCCGAAAGCATTAAGAACAGCGCTAAAGAAGACGAAGAAGACGCTACCACCGCTCCCGTCGTTACCGAATCGCAGCCCGAAATGAGCGTTAAGGTAAACGATATTACCGCTTACGCGATCTTCGACGCGGAAGGCGCTCTTAACGGAATCAAGTTTAACGTAAGCCTCGACTTCGTTATCGAAAACATAGGTAAGATCCGTGTCCGCGCAAACGGTTCGTTGGAACCCACCGCTGACGCCTCGCTCGATCTTCCTACGGAAGAAGAACTCGCAGATTACGTCGAAAGCGATTTCTCCATCTTCAAAAGACAATAATAACCATACGACGTCAAAAAGACCGGCTTGAAAAAGTCGGTCTTTTTTTTGCGGCAAGCGGCTTTCGCTCACGCAAAATAAGTTTTACGGGAAAGTGAATTTCGGCTCCGCCGCATGAATTTTTCCCTCCCCTCCGGTGAGGGACGGACGCTATTCCGTTTCCGTTCGCTTTACAAGCGGTGCAATAATCATAGTCCGTAGATCCTCACGCGCCGCTTTGGTCATGACAAGGTAAAAAGCGGAAAGACAAGCGAAGATAAAAAGAAACCGGCTTACAGTAAAGTCGGTTTTTCGTTTGATAATTGTAAAGTCAAATCAACGAGATTTTTGCGTTTGATAACCGCTACGCTAAATCGAAGAGAGATTTCGGCGGGCGGCGAGTCGCCGCAGACTGACTGAAAGGTGCGGCGGGCTCTTAACGCAGTATGTTTGATTACCGCTACGCCAAATCGAAGAGGTTTTCGGCGACAAGAAACGAGAATAGTTAATTCGAAGAAATTTTCGCGGATCAGACGCAAGCAAGACGGGAGCGGTCGTGGGACGACTCCCAACTAAAACAACGAGATTTTCGCCGTCAAGAAACGAGAA
>CACZPH010000077.1 GCA_902783025.1 uncultured Eubacteriales bacterium
TCAGCACAAACCCTACGACGAGGATAAGCAGAATCAAAAAGATGTTGGAATCCGCGTTAAGAAAGTCAAACATTGGTCATTTCATCCTTTTCGTCCGCGCAAATATCGGAAGCGCAAAGCGTATTACCGTTATACACTTTTTTTTCCGTATTGTCAAACGTTTTTATTCCGCGCCGCGCCGAAAAAAGTCGAAAGCGGCGGCGTTGCGAAGCTCGAGCGTCCGACGCAGCGTTTTCGTCATATTTTACGTCAAAAATGTAAAATTAAGCGTTTTTGTAGTGCTTTTTCCTAAAAACAGTGATATAGTATAAAAAAACCGTTTCGCTTTCTGTGGCGCAAAAAGGGGAAAATATGGAACTCGACAAAAAAAATCTTTCGCGCGGCGCGAAGTTTATCGTAGGGGTTTGGAAGCCGTCGTACGTCGTAAATTTCTTTTCCGAAGACTTGCGGCATATTCCGGCGAGCGAGTTTAAGAGCGAAGAGGGCGACTTGAGTAAAATATCGTTCGTATTCTTCGCGGACAACACGCTTTCGGTCCGCTTTCCCGACGGAAGCAGGCAAAACGGTGAGTGGAAGCAGACCGATCTGTATGAGTACGAGTGGACTTTTCCCGCTCTTAAGGGCGAAAATCCAATACTTCAAAATTTTTGTAAAATCTCCGTATTCGAAGGCGACCTTACCTTCCCGGTGTCCTTTCTGACCGTCGCGCTGTCAAAGACGGAATAAAGCCGAAACGAAAAACGCCCCTTTTTCAAGAGGCGTTTTTTTCAGTCCGATCGGTTTGGTTTTACGAAGCGGGCTTTAAGAGCGTTTACTTCTTCCCGTGTCAGCCCTATTCCCGTAAGATAACTGTCTGCGCAGACGGAGTAGTCCGCGTTCGTGATATCCGCGCCGTTATCGCCGGCGATAAACTCAAGCATAACGTCGATATTTTTCTCTTTGATTATTCTGTACTTTACGGGATCCGACCGCTTGTCGATGCCGTAGTAATTGTAATACGTTATCATATAGTCGTCGACTATCTCGTCGTACGTCGCGCCCGCGAGCGCCTCGATAACGGCGCACACAAATCCCGTCCGGTCCTTGCCTTCCACGCAATGCACGAGGAACGGACCTTCGCAAGCGGACAGCGCCCTCAGTCCCGCGGCGAGTTTTTGCGAAAAGGTTTCGGATTTGTACGCCATACTCAGCGACAGCGGAGCGACTTTGCCGGCGTTGTAGAGGGACAAGAAGTGCGGCGAATCGAAATCTTCGCCCTCTATATGCTCTCTCAGTTCGTTTTCGTCGTCGGAAAGGTTGAGCATAAAGTTTATTCCCGCGCCCATGGCGAGCCTGTCGCTGACGGCGGCTCTTTTGTGTTGGTTGTCGCACGGCGAAGCGGAGCGATACAGCGTGTTTTCCTTCAGGTCTCCCGCGTTTACCGCGCGGAAATTCGCGAAAACCTCGTCGCTTTTTTCGCCCTGCTCGTCGGAGTAGTGTATATCCATCGCGTTTTGCTCGTCGAGATACTTGGCTTTTTCGTTTAGCCGTATCGAAGCGGTGTCGTCTTTATCAAGGCGTGCGACCGCGTACATATCGTCGCCGTTATTGTATCCCGCGCGTATATAAGGATAGCCCGGGTACGCGACGAGCAGCGGTTCGCCCATATCTACGTAAAACCCGTTGTAATACGGAATGTCGGTAAGAACGAAACCGTTTGAAAACTCTATGTTTACGCTGTCTCCGTAGGCAAAACCCCTTTCGTTGAACTCGTCGATGGTAAGCGTGATATACACGCCGCCGAATTTCTCTTCGTGAAGTATTCCCGCGCCTTCTACCGCTATTCGGTTTTCAGCGGGTTTGTCCGCGTTTGCGCAAGCGGGCAGAACGAAGGCAAAAAGCGCTATGCAGATGGCCGCGATCCTTTTCCCGATATTCATAAATGCCGCCCCTTTTTCCGTTTTCGTGACGGGCGTTTCCGCGCGATCCGTCGCCGACGTTTTTGCGCAAATCCGCCCGTATTGCATTTATTCTACAATTTTCGCGCCCAAAAGTCAACCGTTTCCACGCCTGTGCGAAAGGACGCTATACGATATAAAGCCGATTAGTCAACAATAAAAAAAGACGATACACCCCGCGTCCGGGAGCCCAACTCCGCGTGCGCACGCTCGGTCAGGTCAAAATGTATCGTCTTTAATAATATTATAAACGAAAAAATGAAACATCAACATTTTATTGAAAATTTTTCTTCAAATATTCAAGGGCAAGAAGAAAGGCGACCGAGTTCCTTAGGCCGGTTTTCTCTCCGCTTTCCCCGCTATTTTTCATAAAAAAGAATAATCCGAAAAATTTTTGAAAAAACTTTTAAAAACCCCTTGACAAAACCGCAAAAAGGTGTATAATAAAGTCAAAGGTCAAAGAAAGTCAAACCAAATCCGAGCCGGAAAAGAACTGCCGGCGCGGCGGCGAGACTTTTTGCGGATCTACGCTAAGAAAGGAGGGCGCGAAAAAAATGTCTACGATAAGCGATCTTATAGAAGAATTTTTACTCAATACGTTAGGCGACGACGATTCGCTCAGCATCAGCCGCAATGAACTCGCTTCGTACTTTTCGGTTGCTCCCAGTCAGATAAACTACGTGCTTGCCACGCGTTTTACACCGGCAAGGGGCTACACGATAGAGTCGCGGCGAGGCGGCGGAGGGTTTATTTCGGTCGTGCGCCTTACGGACAATCCGAGCGAAGTGCTTTCGCAAATAGTGGCGCGGCCGATAAGTCAGGGATACAGTTACAACACGGCTTGTTCGATAGTCGACAGGCTCGTGCGCGACGAAGTATTCACGGCTCAGGAAGCGGAACTGATCAAGGCGGCTATCAGCGACAAGGCTTTGCTTACACCGACGATGATGCAAAAGGATTCTTTGAGGGCGAGCATTCTCAAGGCGGTAGCTTCCGCGGCGCTGAAGAGATGCAACTGCAAAAATTCGCAAAGCGATCCCGCCCAAGGAGCCAAAGCCCCCGACGGCGGAAAAATAACGGATAACAGGAGGTAATTATTATGTTATGCGACGATTGTAAAAAAAGACAAGCGACTTACCATGAAGTAACGGAAGTCAACGGATACAGGACGGACGTGCATCTGTGCGAAGAGTGCATGCGCAAGAGAGGATACAAGACGGATATGTCGGTATTCGACTCGTTTTTCAACGGGTTCGGATTCGACGATTTCTTCGCGTTGCCGTCTTCGACGAGGAGTCGCGCCGTATGTTCCAAGTGCGGCAAGAGTTTAGAAGAGTTTACCCGAACGGGCTTGCTGGGATGCGAAGACTGCTATGACGAATTCGCTTCGTACATTCTTCCGCACCTCAATCAAACGCAGGCTAAGGTCCTTCACGTAGGCAAAAAGCCGGGCAAGAAAGAGAAGAAAGTCAATCCCGAATACGAAAAACTCAAGAAAGAACTTTCCGCCGCGGTCGAAGCCGAA
>CACZPH010000078.1 GCA_902783025.1 uncultured Eubacteriales bacterium
CAAAGAAATGGAAAAGGAGAGTGCGTAAATTATGGAAAACAAAGATTTCGTAATATCCACGTCGGCAAGACTCGACCGAAACGTAAAAGGTTTTCCGTTCCCCAATATGCTTACCGACAAGCGCGCGTCCATTATTGAGAGCAACGTGTTCGAGGCGGTCAACGCAGGCGGCGAATTCGACCTCTATCCCATAAGCAAAACCGACGAGAGCGACGTTTACGCGCTCAAGGAAAAAGGACTTATAACTCAGGCGCTTTTGTCTTCGGCCAATTCTTCGGCGATAATCAAGCGCGACGAGAGCGCGAGCATAATGATAAACGAACGCGATCACGTGGTCATCACGGCTTTTAAGAGCGGACTCGACGCGGAAGGCGCGTACGCCGCCGCGGACGCGCTCGACGACGAGATATCCGCAAAAGTCGCTTACGCGTACTCGGACAAACTCGGCTATCTTACGAGTTCGCCCGCGGACGTAGGCACCGGTCTTAAGGTGAGCGTAACGCTTTTTCTTCCCGGACTTGCGCTTACGAACTCTGTCGACAAATGCGCGGCGGCGCTTTCGCGCGTAGGCGTTTCGCTCAAGGCGGTAGCCGACGGCGACAGTAACGGATTTAAGTATATTCTTTCTTCCGTACGCACTTTAGGCGTGAGCGAAAAGGAGATCTGCGACAAGGTTTCCCGCGCCGTGGAGAGCGTCAAAGGCTACGAAGAGAAGGCGCGCGCCTCTCTCAGGGAAGGCGACGAAGCGGGGCTTAAGGACAAAATTCTGCGCTGCTACGGCATAGCGACCAACTGCTACAAGGCGACCGAGAAGGAAGTTTATACGTTTTTCGCGTATATCAAACTCGGCGCGTACTACGGATTTTTGAGCGTAAAAGACGACGTAAACAAAGCCGAAAACAAACTTCTCAATTACGCGTTGGGCAAAGATAAGGCGTTTTCAGGCTCGACGGATCGCGATATTTACCGCGCCGAAAAACTCAAAGAATTCTTAAAAACGAAATAAAAAGGAGGTAAATTCCTATGGAAATTCCCGTTTCCGAAAACTTACACAACGTTTTGCTCGAGGCTAAAAAAGTCGCTTTGCAGTATTCCAATCCCGGAGTCGGCACCGAGCACGTGCTGTACGGGCTCGTCAAAGTCGACTGCACGGCGGGCAAACTACTCAGAAAAGAAGGCGTAAACACGATGTTCGCGGACGGCGTCTTTTCTCAAAACGACCACGTTTCGCTCATCGGCGACGGCATAGATTACACTAACCGCGTTGTAGAAACCATTCGTTACGCCGAGCGCGTGGCGGCGAGCGTAAATTCGGGCAGAGTGCGCACCGAGCATCTTTTGTACGCGATACTGCTCGACCAAGGATCGCTCGCGTACTATCTTCTTTCGCGCACTTACGGAGTTAATATCAACGCGCTCAAAGAAACGCTCGAGGAACTCATGCAGAAAGACAAGCCCGAAGAGGACGAGATTACCACCGGCGGCAAAGGAGAGATCCCCGAAGAGATCAAGGATCTCGGCGTAGATCTCACCCAGCGCGCCCGCGACAACAAAATAGATCCCATTATAGGCAGAGAAAACGAAATAGAGCGTATCATTCAGATACTTTGCCGCAAGACGAAAAACAACCCCGTGCTCATCGGCGAGCCGGGCGTAGGCAAAAGCGCGGTAGTCGAAGGACTTGCCAAGGCGATAGTGGAAGGCAACGTTCCCGAACTTCTTCGCAACAAGACGATCTTTTCGCTCGATATAGGCTCGCTTGTGGCGGGGACCAAGTACCGCGGCGCGCTCGAAGAAAAGCTCAAAGGCGCTATCGACGCGGTAAGGCGCAACGGCAATATCATTTTGTTTATCGACGAACTCCATACGCTCGCACAGGCGGGCAGTAAGGAAGGCGAAGTATCGCCGTCCGATATTCTCAAGCCGTATCTTGCGCGCGGCGAACTTCAGACGATAGGCGCGACGACGACCGAGGAATACCGCCAGTATATCGAGAAAGACAAGGCGCTCGAGAGACGTTTTCAGCCCGTTACGGTAGATCCGCCCACGATAGAGCAGACTATCGAGATACTCAAGGGACTGCGCGAAAACTACGAGGCGTTCCACAAAGTCAAGATCTCCGACGAGGCGATCGAGGCGGCGGCAAAGTTATCCGACAGGTATATTGCGGACAGATTTTTGCCCGACAAGGCGATAGACCTTATCGACGAGGCGATGAGTAAAGCCAAGGTAAGCGGCAACACGATTCCGCCCGAACACAAAAAGCTTCTCGACAGATACAAGCAGGTCGTCCGCGATCTCGAGGACGCGCGCAAACGCAGCGATTTCGCTCAATGCGCGACTCTTCGCGACGAACGTACCGCGATAGAGAAGCAAATGACCGATCTTCGCATTTCCTGGACCAAGGAAAACGAGCGCGAAATGCCCACGATAGGCGAAGAAGAAATAGCGCAGATAGTTTCCAAGTGGACGAATATCCCCGTTTCCAAGCTTTCCGAAAACGAAAGCCGCAGACTACTCGGGCTCGAAGCCAAACTTCACGAGCGCGTAGTAGGTCAGGACGAGGCGATAGTCGCGGTAAGCAAGGCGATACGCCGCGCGAGAGCCGGTATCAAGGATCCCGCGCGTCCGATAGGCACGTTCCTTTTCTTAGGACCTACGGGCGTGGGCAAAACCGAACTTACCAAGGCGCTCAGCGAGGCTATGTTCGACAACGAAAACGCCATTATCCGTCTCGATATGTCCGAGTATATGGAGTCGTATTCGGTAAGCAAACTCATCGGCGCGCCTCCCGGATACGTAGGCTACGACGAGGGCGGACAGCTTACCGAACAGGTAAGGCGCAAGCCGTATTCGGTAGTGCTTTTCGACGAGATAGAGAAGGCGCACCCCGACGTATACAACATACTTTTGCAGATAATGGACGACGGAAGACTTACCGACGGACAAGGCAGGCTCGTAAGCTTCAAGAACACCATTATCATAATGACGTCCAACGTCGGCGTTTCGCAGCTCAAGCAAGCGGGTTCTTCTCTCGGATTCGGCGCGCCCGTTTCGGCGCAAAAGACCGCCGACGAGATACTCGACAACGCTCTTAGGGCGCATTTCAAGCCCGAATTCCTTAACCGTATCGACGTGATCTGCAAGTTCCACGCGCTTGAAAAGCCGCAGATACGCCAAATAGCCGATATCTTAGTGCGCAAATTCGAAAAGACGCTCGCCGAGCGCAGAATAACGGTAAGCGTTACCGATAAAGCCATGGACTATATAGCGGACAAGGGCTACGATCTCGAGTATGGCGCAAGACCTCTTCGCAGAGTCATCGAGCACGAAATAGAAGACAACGTAGCCGAGAGCATAATAGCCGGCTCGATCAAAGACGGCGACTCGGTTACCGTGGACGAGCAGGACGGCAAGATCGTAGTTTCGGCAGGCGGTCAAAAACCCCTGCGTCAAAACGGCGACGAGTCAAAGAACGGCGGCGTGATCAACGTCGTATAACTCAAAGTCAAAGAAAGGAGAGAATTATCAAAAAAATCTCTCCTTTCGTTTTACATTTTATTCTTTTTCGTGCTATAATATAAGTACGAAATAACTTTCAAGGAGGAACCCGATATGAAAATTGAATTTTTGTGCAAAAACTACGACGCAAGCGACAAGCTCAAAGACGTTATACGCCGCAAGGTCGACAAACTCGACAAGTTTTTTGAGGAAGATACGACGGTAAAAGTCGTTCTTAAGCAGACCAAGGACGTATTTACGATGGAAATGACCGTAGGCGTGGGCAACGCTTTCGTGCGCGGCGAAGTTTCGTCTGACAATATGTACGACAATATCGATCTCGTCCTTCCCAAGATAGAGAAACAGATCATCAAGCATCACGGCAAGATCAAGTCCAAGAAGGTAAAACTCCGCGATCTCGACTCGTTGCAGGTAGAAGAAAGCAACCTTATCGAGAAGAGCAAAGTCGTAAGAGAGAAGACTTTCGCCCTCTCTCCCATGACGGTAGAAGACGCCATCGAAGAAATGGAACTCGTAGGTCACGACTTTTACGTTTTCCTCAACAAGGCGACCGGCAACGTATGCGTTTTGTATCAGCGCTACGACAAGAACTACGGACTTATCGAAACCACACTGTAAACAAGGCAAAAACTAAATTTTTAGGAGCAATATACAAATGGAACTGAAATTCGACTTCAACAACATGATGCAAAGTCAGGTGGGCGTTCACGGAATAGATCCCGCGTTTATCGACCGCGACGCGCCGCTGATTCGTAAGGCGTACCAAAAGGTTATGGACAACCGCGGCAAGGGCTGGCAGGAGTGGTGCGACCTTCCTTACGCGAGCGACGAATACCTTGACGAAATGATCTCGTACTGCGGCGAAGTAGGCAAAAAGGCCGAAAGTTTCGTGGTATTCGGTATCGGCGGAAGCGCGCTCGGACCTTTGGCGGTAGCGTCTTCGCTTCTTCACCTTCACCACAACGAACTTCCGCGCGACAAGCGCAACGCGCCCAAACTTTACGTTGAGGATAACGTCGATCCCGAGCGTATGAACGCGCTTTTGGACGTTATCGACCTCAAGACCGCGTATTTCAACGTCATTACCAAGAGCGGCGAAACGAGCGAAACGCTCACGCAGTTCCTTATTATTTACGACAAACTGACCAAGCTTCTCGGCAAAGAAGAAGCGGTAAAGCGTATCATCGTCACCACCACGGTAGGCAAAGGCACGCTGTACAATATCGCGGCGAAAGAAGGCTTTAAGGTTTACGACGTTCAGAAGGGCGTAGGCGGAAGATTCTCCGTACTTTGCCCGGTAGGACTCGTAACGTTTGCGGTAATGGGCTTCGATATCAAGGCTATGCTTAAGGGCGCCGCGGAAATGGCGGAGCAAAGCGCGTGCGCGGATATTTACCGCAATCCCGCGCTCATGTCCGCGTACCTTAAGTGGATATCCATGAAACAGGGCAAAAACGTTTCCGTTCTTATGCCTTACGCCGATTCGCTCAAGTATATGGCGGACTTTTACTGCCAGATATGGGCGGAGTCGCTCGGCAAGGAAGTCGACGACGAAGGCAACGTGATCAACGCCGGTCAGACTCCCGCCAAGGCTTTGGGCGTGACCGATCAGCACAGTCAGGTTCAGCTTTACACCGAAGGCCCGTTCGATAAGGTGGTAACCTTTATCGCCGTCGACGAATACCGCTCCGTAGCGACCATTCCCGAAGGCGGCGTGGACGCTTGCGATTTCCTCAAGGGCCACACGATGAACGAACTCATCAACGCCGAGCGCAAGGCTACCGAATTCGCGCTCAAGAAGGCGGGCAGGAGCAACTTTACTATCTATATGCCCGCTGTAAACGAGAAGACGGTAGGCGAACTGATCATGTACTTTATGTACGACACGGCTTTTGCCGGCGCTCTCCTTCATATCGACACGTACAACCAACCCGGCGTCGAAGAAGGCAAAAAGGCGACGTTCGCCATGCTCGGAAGAGCGGGCTACGAGGCGAAACTCAAAGAAGTAAACGCCGTAAAGAAAGAAAGCAAATATATTATTTAGTTTATTCGCGTCCGCAAACCCCCTTCGTAAACGCGGCGCGTCAAAGGCAGAGAAAAAGCCGGCGTATTTATTACGTCGGCTTTTCCGTTTTTTTATTTCCTATCGCTTGACAAAAGCGCCCGGGCAATGTATAATGTACAAAAAGACTTTTAAGACGATACGAGATATCGGCAAAGTTGACATAATTGCTTTTCTCGCCCTTTGCGGCGGTTTTTGGGCATAGTATGCAGTTTTGCCGAGCGGCAAAACTTTTTTTTAAGGAGAGCGAGTATGGACGAAAAGAACTTCAGAATATACGACGGAGCGTTAAATTCCGATTTTCCTTCGCTTTCCACCGATTTTTCGCTTTTTGACGATCTTCCCGCCGCTTCTTACGCAGTTTTTCCCGGTTTTTGCGATGTACACGTACATTTCAGAGAGCCGGGATTTTGTTATAAGGAAGATATGCTTTCGGGATCCATGGCGGCGGCAAAGGGCGGCTTTACGGCTGTTTGCCCTATGCCTAACCTCGATCCGGTGCCCGATTCGCTCGCCGCACTTGCCGTCGAAGAGGCGGCGATCCGCGACAAGGCGGTAATTTCCGTCTATCCGTACGGCGCGATAACCAAGGGCGAAAAAGGCGAAACGCTCGCCGATATGGAAGAGCTGGCGCCCCGCGTAGTCGCTTTTTCGGACGACGGCAAAGGCGTGCAGAACGAAAAGATCATGCTCGAGGCCTTCGAGAGAGCGAAAAAACTCAATAAGATAATAGTCGCGCATTGCGAAGTGAACTCTCTTCTTCGCGGCGGGTATATTCATGACGGCGTTTACGCACGCGAGCACGGACACAAAGGCATTTGCTCGGCGAGCGAATACGAAGAAATTGAGCGCGACGTCTGGCTTGCCCGTAAGACGGGCGCGAAATTCCACGTCTGCCACGTTTCCGCCAAAGAGAGCGTCGATATTATACGCAAGGCAAAGCGCGACGGAGCGGACGTAACGTGCGAGACCGCGCCGCACTACCTTATTTTAGACGACAGCGACTTGCGCGAGGACGGAAGATTCAAGATGAACCCGCCGCTTCGGGACAAGAGCGACAAAACGGCGCTTATCGAGGGGATCCTCGACGGCACTATCGATATGATAGCGACCGATCACGCCCCGCACTCGAAGGAAGAAAAGTCCAAAGGACTGGAAAAGAGCAATTTCGGTATAGTCGGGCTCGAAACCGCGTTTCCGCTTATTTACACTCACCTCGTGCGCAAAAATATCATTTCGCTCGAGCAGGCTATCCGGCTTATGGCGATTTCTCCGCGCAAAAGGTTTTCGTTGCCTTATGACGGCTACAGCGTGTGGAACCTTGACGAAGAATACGCGATAGACGAGGATTTTTTCCTGTCCAAGGGCAAGTCGTCGCCGTTTGTCGGCACGACGGTATTCGGCAAAAACTACTTGACCGTTTCGGCGGGCAAAGTCGTATACAAAGATTAAATTAAGGAGAAGAGTTATGGCAAAGAGAACGGACTTAAAGAAAATCCTTATCATCGGCTCCGGACCTATCGTGATAGGACAGGCGGCGGAATTCGACTACGCGGGCACTCAGGCGTGTCTCGCGCTCAAGGAAGAGGGCTACGAGGTTGTTTTGGTAAACTCCAACCCCGCGACCATTATGACCGACACGCAGATAGCGGACAAGGTTTACATGGAGCCGCTCACGCTCGAATACGTAGCGAGAATACTAAGGTACGAGCGCCCCGACGCGATAGTGCCTGGAATAGGCGGTCAGACCGGACTCAACCTTGCCATGCAGCTTGCGAAAAAAGGCATTTTGAGCGAGTGCAGAGTCGAACTTCTGGGAACTCCCGCCGACAGTATCGAGCGCGCCGAAGACAGAGAACTGTTTAAGGAAATGTGCGAGAAGATCGGCGAGCCCGTTATTCCGAGCGAAATAACCTACGACATAGAGCAAGCCAAAAAGGCGGCTAAGGACATAGGCTACCCGGTAGTTTTGCGCCCCGCGTTCACGCTCGGCGGCACGGGAGGCGGCTTTGCCGACAACGAAGAAGAACTCGTCGAAGTGGCGCGTAACGGCTTTGCGCTCTCGCCCGTTCATCAGGTGCTCGTCGAGAAATCGGTCAAGGGCTACAAGGAGATCGAATTCGAAGTAATGCGCGACGGGACCGACCGCGCGATCACGATATGCGGCATGGAAAACGTCGATCCGGTCGGCGTTCATACCGGCGACAGCATAGTCGTAGCGCCCATACTGTCTCTCAGCGAAAAAGATACGAAAATGCTCCAAGATAGCGCGCTCAAGATTATCCGCGAACTCAAGATAGCGGGCGGCTGTAACGTCCAATTCGCGCTCAATCCCAATAGTAGCGAGTATTATCTTATCGAGGTAAATCCCCGCGTTTCGCGTTCGTCCGCGCTTGCGAGCAAGGCGAGCGGCTACCCGATAGCGCGCGTTACCGCCAAGATAGCGGTAGGCATGACGCTCGACGAGATCCCCGTAGCGGGCGGCACGGCGGCGATAGAACCGAGCCTTGATTATATCGTGGCGAAATTCCCGCGCTTTCCATTCGACAAATTCGCCTCCGCGTCCAACGAACTCGGCACGCAGATGAAGGCGACCGGCGAAGTTATGGGCATAGGCTCGACGCTTACCGAATGTATGCTCAAGTCGGTGCGTTCGCTCGAGATAGGCGCGGATCACTTCCACCTGACTAAATTCGACGATTATTCGACGGACGAGCTCGAAAAATACGTTTCGTCTTTCCGCTCGGACGGCATTTTCGCGATAGCCGAACTTTTGCGCCGCGGCGAGAGCGTCGGAAAAATACACGAACTCACTATGATAACCGACGTTTTCCTCAATTCTCTTCTTGAGATAGTGAAGGAAGAAAACGCGCTCAAAGAAAGCAAAAACGATCTTGCCGAACTCAAAAAGGCTAAAGTCCTCGGCTTTTCGGACAAGTGTATCGCGCGGCTGTGGGGCGTTAAGGAAACGGAAGTTTACGAAATGCGCAAAAAGTCCGGTATTACGCCGGTATTCAAGATGGTTGACACGCTCCATACGGGCTGCTACATAGCGTACCTGTATTCCACTTACGCAAATCTTATCGACAAGACGGTCCGCAACGAATCCCGCCTTACCGACAAAAAGAAAATCGTCGTTTTGGGCGCGGGACCTATCCGCATAGGACAGGGCGTCGAATTCGACTATTCGACCGTTCACGCCGTGCAGACCATCAAGAAGTCCGGCTACGAGGCTATCATCATCAACAATAACCCCGAAACCGTATCGACCGACTATACGACGGCGGACAAGCTTTACTTCGAGCCGCTCACGCCCGAAGACGTAATGGCGATCGTCGACTACGAAAAGCCCGAGGGCGTAATTGCGTCGCTCGGCGGACAAACGGCGATCAACCTTGCCGAGCCGTTGAGCGAGCGTGGCGTAAAGATAGTAGGCACCGACTGCGAGGCCATCGACAAGGCGGAAAACAGAGATTTGTTCGAAAAGTTGCTCGTTTCTCTCGATATTCCCCAGCCGAAAGGTTGCGCGGTCACAAGAATAGAAGACGGAGTAAAGGCGGCCAAGGAAATAGGCTATCCCGTACTCGTGCGCCCGAGTTTCGTACTCGGCGGCAGAGCGATGCGCATAGTCGGCGACGAAAAGAGCTTAAGGCATTACCTTAAGACCGCGGTAGAGATCGACGAAGACAAACCCGTTCTCGTCGACAAGTACATAATAGGCAAAGAAGTCGAAGTCGACGCTATCTGCGACGGCTACGACGTATTCGTGCCGGGAATAATGGAACTCGTAGAGCGCACCGGCATACATTCGGGCGACAGCATTTCGGTATATCCGTCTTTCTCGATATCCGACAAAGTAAAAGGCGTGATTTTGCAGTACGCCAAGAAACTCGGACTCGGCATAGGCATACGCGGCTTGTATAATATCCAGTTTATCGTCGACCGTGAAGAAAAGGTCTACATCATCGAGGTAAACCCGCGCTCGAGCCGTACCGTGCCTTTCCTTTCCAAGGCGACCGGCTACAACCTTGCCGACATAGCGACCGACGTAATACTCGGCAAAACGCTCAAAGAGCAGGGCATTTTCGGTATTTATCCCGAGGAAAAGAAACGTTATTACGTCAAAGTCCCCGTGTTCTCGTTCAATAAGATAAAAGGTCTCGACGCGTATCTTTCGCCCGAAATGAAGTCCACCGGCGAGGCTATCGGCTACGACGACAAACTCAACCGCGCCCTTTACAAGGCGTTGCAGGCTTCGGGCATAAAACTCCAGAATTACGGCACCGTTTTCGCGACCATCGCGGACGACGACAAGGAAGAAGCGTTGCCGCTCATACGCAGATTTTACAACCTCGGATTCAATATTCAGGCGACCGCGGGCACGGCGAAATTTCTCAAGGAAAACGGCATACGTACGCACGTTTTGAAGAAGATAAGCGAGAATTCCGACGAGATACGCGACTCGATACGGCAAGGCTACATAGCGTACGTCATCAACACTTCCGCGGTCGGCGCGTCGGACGCGGAGAGCGACGGATTCAAGATCCGCAAGTACGCCACCGAGAGCAACGTATCGATGTTTACCTCTCTCGACACCGTAAGGGTGCTTCTCGACGTACTCGAAGAAACGACGATAACCATCTCGACTATCGACGCGTAAGGAATAACGATGAAACAAGCGATTTTTACGGTAAAAACAAACCGCAATATAGCCAAAGACGTGTACGAAATGCGCCTTAGCGGCGATACGAGCGGCTTAAGCCATCCCGGACAGTTCGTCGATATTCTTATTCCCGGACTGTATCTTCGCCGCCCCATATCGGTATGCGACTACGACGAAAACTCGCTCACGCTGATATACAAGGTGGTAGGCGAAGGCACGGAAAGGCTATCGGGAGCGCAAAAAGGCGATACGTACGACGTTTTGACGGGGCTGGGCAACGGCTACGACCTCAGCGCGAGCGGCGACAAACCCTTGCTTATAGGCGGCGGCGTAGGCGTTCCCCCGCTATACAACCTTGCCAAAAAATTGATAAATCAAGGCAAAAGCGTGCGCGCGATACTCGGTTTCAACGCCAAGGAAGAAGTGTTTTATTACGACGAATTTGCCGCGCTCGGAGCGGAAGTGGCGATCACGACCGCGGACGGCAGCGAAGGCAAAAAAGGCTTCGTTACCGCGGCGATGGACTGCGAATACTCGTACTTTTACGCGTGCGGTCCCGTTCCTATGCTCAAGGCGGTATATTCGGCGAGCAAAACCGACGGCGAAATGAGCTTCGAGGAGCGCATGGGCTGCGGATTCGGCGCGTGCATGGGCTGCTCGTGCAAGACGAAATACGGCACCAAGCGCATTTGCAAGGACGGACCGGTCTTCAAGAAAGGAGAAATAGTATGGTAAAACCCGACACGAGCGTCGATCTTCTCGGCATAACGCTCTCTAACCCCGTTATTCCGGCGAGCGGAACGTTCGGCTACGGCTACGAATTCGCCGAGCTGTACGACATAAACGTTCTCGGTACGTTTTCCTTCAAGGGGACTACCGCGGAGCCGAGATTCGGCAACCCGACGCCGCGCATAGCCGAGTGCGGCGCGGGAATGCTCAACAGCGTAGGGCTTCAAAACCCCGGGGTCGACAAAGTAATATCCGAAGAACTGCCAAGACTCAAAAGCGTGTTTCACAAGCCGGTGATGGCTAACGTAAGCGGTTTTTCGGTCGAAGATTACGTGGCTACCTGCGCAAAACTCGACAAGCAAGAACAGGTCGGCTGGTTAGAAGTCAATATATCGTGTCCCAACGTCCACGGCGGCGGCATGGCTTTCGGCACCGATCCGAAGGCGGCGGAAGAAGTTACGCGGCAAGTCAAGAAAGTCACGACGAAGCCCGTAATAGTCAAACTTTCGCCCAACGTCACGGATATTACGGTTATCGCCCGCGCGTGCGAAAACGGCGGAGCGGACGGCGTTTCGCTCATCAACACTCTGCTCGGAATGCGCATAAACAACAAGACCGGGAAACCTATCCTTGCCAACGTAACGGGCGGCTTGTCCGGTCCCGCGGTATTCCCGATAGCGCTTCGCATGGTCTATCAGGTTTTTAAGGCGGTAAAGATCCCGATAGTGGGTATGGGCGGCGTTACGAGCGCGGAAGACGTAATAGAAATGATGTCGGCGGGCGCTACGGCGGTAGAAGTCGGCGCGGCTAACCTCGTCGATCCGTACGCGAGCAAGAAGATAATCGAAGACCTGCCGCGGGTTATGCAAAAGTACAAGATAAACCGATTGAGGGATATTATAGGGAGGGCGCATTGATGGCAAAAGACGTAATAGTGGCTTGCGACTTCGACAGCAAGAGCAAAACGCTTGATTTTCTCGACTTGTTTACCGAAAGAAAGCCGTTCGTCAAGATAGGAATGGAACTTTTTTACGCGGAAGGGCCGCAGATAGTGCGCGAGATCAAGGCGCGCGGGCATAAGATATTTCTCGATCTCAAGCTTCACGATATTCCCAACACCGTGCGCAAGGCAATGGCTGTGCTGTCGTCGCTCGACGTCGATATGGTCAACGTTCACGCCGCCGGCACGAAAAACATGATGAAAGCGGCGCTCGAAGGGCTTACCCGCGCGGACGGAACGCGGCCGCTGCTTATCGCGGTAACGCAGCTTACCTCGACGGACGAGACGAGTATGCGCGACGATCTTATGATAGACGCACCCATGGAACAAGTCGTGGCGCATTACGCGAAAAACGCCCTTGAGAGCGGACTGGACGGAGTAGTTTGCTCCCCGCTCGAGGCGGCGAAAGTCCACGTAAGTTGCGGCGAAAACTTTATTACCGTGACTCCGGGCATAAGATTCGAGGGCGCGGCAATCGGCGACCAGAAGCGCGTCACCACGCCGCGAAAGGCGCGAATGCTCGGCTCGGATTATATAGTGGTAGGAAGACCGATCACCGCGGCGGAAGATCCCGTGGCGGCGTACAACAGATGCGTAAAAGAATTTTTGGGAGAGTAATATGGAAAAAATCGAAGAATTGATAGCCAAAGACTTGCTGTCTATCCGCGCGGTATTCTTCCGCCCGGATCAGCCTTTTACGTGGGCGAGCGGTATCAAGAGTCCGGTTTACTGCGACAACCGCCTCACGCTCACCGCGCCGAATGTAAGAAACGACGTCGAAAACGCCCTTGCCGACGTAGTAAAGACTTGTTATCCCGACGCCGAAGTGCTGATGGGAACGTCGACCGCGGGCATAGCGCACGCCGCGATAGTCGGACATCTTTTGTCGATGCCTATGGGCTACGTAAGATCGGGCGCGAAGGACCACGGCAGACAAAACCAAATAGAAGGCAAGCTCGAAAAAGGTCAGAAAGTAGTAGTCATCGAAGATCTTATCTCCACCGGCGGCAGCGTCATCGAAGTGGTGGACGTTTTGCGCGAGGCGGGAGCTATAGTGCTGGGAGTGGCGAGCATTTTTACCTACGGCATGAAAAAAGGCTTGGAGCGCCTTGCCGCCGCCAAGGTAAAAAACGTTTCGCTCACCAATTTCGATACCGTGGCGCGCATAGCGGCGGAGCAAGGATATATCGAGAAAAAAGACGTCGAGCGGCTCATCGCATTCCGTAACGATCCGCAGGACGAGTCATGGATAAAAAAGGAGTAAAATATGCGTAGTGTAATAGATATTCTGGATCTCAGCGTAGAAGAAATCGACGAACTCATCGCCACCGCGACCGATATTATCGCCCGCCCGGGTGAGTACGCCGAAAAGTGCAAGGGCAAGAAGCTCGCGACGTTGTTTTTCGAGCCGTCCACGCGCACGCGGTTGTCGTTTACGGCGGCGATGATGGAACTCGGCGGCAACGTGCTCGGGTTTTCGCAAGCGAGCAGTTCGTCGGTCACCAAAGGCGAAAGTTACGCCGACACCGCGAAAGTCATTTCGTGCTACGCGGATATCATAGCGATGCGCTCGCCCGTCGAAGGCTCCGCGCTCGTAGCGTCGCAAAACGCCTCTATTCCTCTCATCAACGCGGGCGACGGCGGACATTGCCACCCCACCCAAACGCTTGCCGATCTTCTCACGATTTACCGCGAAAAGGGCGGATTCGACAATCTTACGGTAGGATTTTGCGGCGATCTCAAGTACGGCAGGACGGTCCACTCGCTTATAGCGGCGCTCTCCAGATATAAGGGCGTAAAAATCGTTCTCATCTCCCCCGACGAACTCAAACTTCCCTCTTACGTAGTCGACGATTACCTCACAAAGCGCAATATGCCGTACGTCGAGACCAAGAGCCTCGAAGAAAGTTTGCCGCCGCTCGACGTGCTGTATATGACGCGCGTGCAACAAGAACGCTTTGCCGACAGAGCGGAGTACGAGCGGCTCAAGGACAGTTACGTCCTCACCCGCGAAAAGCTCGACAAAGCCAAGAAAGACACTATCGTTTTGCACCCGCTTCCCAGAGTAAACGAAATAAGCGTCGACGTGGACGACGATCCGCGCGCGTGCTACTTCAAACAAGTCCTCAACGGCAAGTATATGCGTATGGCGCTTATTCTCAAGCTCCTTGCCGAAGCGAAAGCAAACCCGAAGCGCGTCGACAGATTCGCGGGCGTACAATTCGCCCACGCCTCGTGCGTTTGCGCTAACCCCAAATGCATTACCCGCACCGAACAGGAACTTCCGCAGCGTTTCGTCCTTACCCCCACCGGCAAACCCCGTTGCGTATATTGCGACTGGGAAAGTAAGGACTAAAAGCGTAGCGGAAAACCGTAAAAACAAAAACGCGGTTGCAAAGCGGAGCCGAAACCCCGCAAATAACAAAACAAAAAGCCGAGGCATTGTCCGCCCCGGCTTTTCTATTATTCGTCGTATTACTACAAGGGCGCCACAAACCGGAATATACTTTTTACATGGCGTAGAAGATCGGCTTATTTGTTTGAGACAGTGTAAAGTGAATAGAAGTAGCCTCTCCGGTCCATAAGTTCTTCAAAGGTTCCTTGTTCCGCAACCTTACCGTTCTTCAGCGCGAACAGACCGGTGCAACGGCGCAGGATATTTTCGTCCAGATCGTGGGTAACGATGACGCGGGTGTAGCCGTCCAGCTTCAGAATTGCGTCCAGCACCCCAAAAGAGGTCTCCGCATCCAAGGACGCCGTG
>CACZPH010000079.1 GCA_902783025.1 uncultured Eubacteriales bacterium
CAAAATATAACTGCGAAGGCAATATAACTTGCCGATAGGCAAATATAACTAGTGCGTCAGTAATAATCCCTATTACTGACGCACTAAAACGCGGTTTCCTTTTTATTTTTACAGTCTGTTAAGGCTTTCTTTAAGTCGTCTTACGCTCTCGTCCTTCCTAAGAAGTTGCGCCATTTCGATAGCGCCGCCCGGCGTAACGAGCGAGCCGGTAAGCGCGATGCGGTAAACCCACAGCACCTGACCTTTCTTGTAGCCCTTGCTTTGAGCGTACTCCACTAAGGCGTCGTGGAGCGTCGCGAAGTTGTTTTCCGCGTTTTCTTCGGTGAGCCTGATAAGGTCGGGAAGCATTTCCTTAGCGAGTTTGCCGTCCGTCTTCCACTTTTGGTTCTCGAACGCGGAGAGATCGTAGCCGTCGAACTCGGTCAAAAACTCCGTAAGTTTGCCTACGTCCGAGAACACTTCCGTCCTGCCCTTGAGAAGTGAGGCGAGAAGTCTGTAATCGTAGCCCTTGAGATACGGCACCTGATCGAAGAATTTGATCGCGTAGTCGTAATACTCTTCGTCCGTCATATCCTTGATATACAGCGAATTGAGCCAGCGCATTTTGGTTTCGTCGAAAATGGACGCGGACTTCGAAAGTCCCTCTATCGAAAACATTTCTTCCATTTCCTTGAGCGAAAACTTCTCCATATCGTTTTTCGGCGACCAGCCGAGGAGCGCGATATAGTTGATGATAGCCTCGCTTAAGTATCCTTTCTTGATGAAGTCTTCGTAGCTTGCGTCGCCGTAACGCTTGCTGAGCTTACGCGTCGCGTCTTTCATGATAGGCTGAAGATGGATATAATTGGGAAGTTCCCAGCCGTAGCTTTGGTATAAGAGATTATATTTGGGCGTGGACGAGAGATATTCGGTACCGCGGATAACGTAATTTATCCTCATAAGGTGGTCGTCGATGACGTTGGCGAAATTGTAAGTCGGCATTCCGTCGGACTTGATAAGGATATTGTCTTCGAGGTCCTTGTAGTCTACCGTGATATCTCCGAAAACGAGATCGTGATACGTGCTGACTCCGCTTTCCGGGATATTCTGACGAATAACGTACGGTTCGCCCGCCGCAAGTCTGCGTTCTACTTCGCGCTTGCTAAGGTGCAGACAATGCTTGTCGTACTTGGTAGCGCCCGAAGCGTGAAGTTCCTCGAGCCGCTCTTTGGAGCAGAAGCAATAATACGCTCCGCCGCGTTCTACGAGTTCGTGCGCGTACTTAAGGTATATTTCCTTTCTTTCGCTCTGAACGTAAGGACCGTAGTCGCCGCCCACGTCCGGACCTTCGTCGTAATTGAGTCCCGCTTGCTTTAAGGTGCGGTAAATGATC
Source organism: uncultured Eubacteriales bacterium (assembly GCA_902783025.1). Lineage (GTDB taxonomy): Bacteria > Bacillota > Clostridia > Christensenellales > Pumilibacteraceae > RUG12826. The sequence goes on from CACZPH010000079.1 coordinate 1,373, forward strand.
TCGACCGAGCCGTCTACGTAGCGTTCCTGGTCGGTGTCCTCTATACGCAAAATGAACTTTCCGCCGTTCTTCTTGGCGAAAAGATACGCGTAAAGCGCCGTTCTGAGTCCGCCGATGTGAAGATAACCCGTCGGCGAGGGTGCAAATCTGGTTCTGACAGTGTCCATATTTCGTTACTCCGTTGACAATACAAAAAAAATGTATTATACTATAAAAAGAATTTTTGTCTTGCCTATATTATAGACCAAACGCTCCCCAAAGGCAAGCATTTGGGAGCAAAAAGGACGGTTGTTATGCTCGAATTACTCAAAAAACTCATCTCGGTCCCTTCCGTTATGGACGAGCCGGAAAAAGAAGCGCCGTTTGGTAAGGAAGTAAGGCGCGCGCTGGACGTTTTCCTTGCCGAGGCTAAGAAAATAGGGCTCAAAACTCACGACGAGCACGGCTATTACGGCTGGGCGGAATACGGCGAGGGCGAAGGCATGATAGGTCTTGCCTGTCATATCGACGTCGTTCCGGCTACCGGCGACTGGAAATATCCGCCTTACGAACTTACGCAAGTCGGCGATAAAATCTACGGCAGAGGCGTTGCCGACGACAAGGGCGCCATCGCCGTATGTCTGAAACTCCTCGAAAAGTTTAAGAACGACGGCGTAAAATTCAAGCACCGCATCCGCCTTATCGTGGGCTGCAACGAGGAAAACGGCTCTTTGTGTCTCAAAAAGTACAACGAGGTCGACGAAAAGCCTACCTTTACGCTCGTTCCCGACGCGGATTTCCCGATAGTCAACAGCGAAAAAGGCATACTTCACTTCACCGTTTCCGTTCCCTGCGGGGATCTGGAAAGCGCGGTAGTAGGTTTTAGCGGCGGCAAAAGACCTAATATCGTGCCCGACGAGGCGACTGTCGAAATTAAGAAAAACGCTCCGCTCTACGGCGAGATCAAGAGCGCCTTTGATAGCGAGGAAAAGGCGCGCTCGCTGCTGCTCGAAGCCAATATCAAGCCGCACGACTTCACGATCGAAGACGGCGAAACGCTCAAGGTCACCGCGCACGGCATTGCCGGACACGCTATGGCTCCGCAAAACGGCGACAACGCTATCTACAAGCTTCTTCGCCTTATCTCTTCGGTTTCGTCCGACGAATTCGGCTCGCTCAAGAATTTCTCTTCGCTCGTAGCATTCGGCGATCTGAGGTCGAATTTGGCGGTGTATAAGTCCGATCCGCAGTCGGGCGAACTGACTATCAACCTGGGTATGGTGCGCTTTAAGGACGGCAAACTGCTCTTTACGCTTGACTCCCGTCTGCCGATAAGCGCAAATCACGAAGACGTTTTGGCGGCGCTTCCCGCATTTGTAAAAGGGTGCAAGGTCGAAGAATATACTTTTTCGCCCAATCTCTATATCGACGAAAACGATAAGATAGTCAAGACGCTTCTTTCCGCTTACTGCGCCGTGACGGGCGACAAACCGCATTGCGTGCAGACCGGAGGCGGCACTTACGCGCGCTCGATAATGCCGGCGATCGCGTTCGGCTACACTCCCGAGGGGCGCGAAACGAATCTGCACAACGCTAACGAAAACTTTACGGTAACCGAACTCGAACAGTTTTATAAAATTTACGAGTTGGCTATTATAAATCTTGACAAAACGCTATAAGGAGGTAAACATGGTAGAACTTACGATCGACAACTTCGAACAGGAAGTAAAGGAAGGAACCGTCGTAATCGATTTTTGGGCGCCCTGGTGCGGTCCGTGCCGCGTCCAAAGTCCGATCCTCGAGCAACTCGGCGAAGAAATGCCCGACGTTAAGATCGCAAAGGTCAACGTCGACGAAGAACCGGCGCTCGCGCAAGCCTTCAACGTAATGAGTATCCCCACTCTCGTATTTTACCGCGACGGAAAGCAATTCAACAAAGTGATCGGATTGCACGATCTCGACGCGCTCAAAGAGATACTCGGCTAAGAAAAACCGACTAAAGAAAAACCCGCTTCGGAAAAATCCAAGGCGGGTTTTATTATGCTTTTTACGCGGTACGAGCCGCTTCGTCGGGGATATTGCCTGTTTCGTCGCTTACTTTCGTTTCGTCCGCGGCGTTTTCGGTTTCAGCCGATACGGTCGCGGTCGTTTCGTCCGAGGCGTTTCCGCCTATTACGGCGAAGGCTTTTCGCTTTACGCAGTAGTACATTATTATTTGCGTTATGCCGGACAACGCCCACGTAAGCGGGAAGAGTCCGTATATCCAGCCGATATGAGGCAAAGCCGTCGGCATATCGTACATCGTGAGCGTGGGAAGGAAAGGATAGATCGCAAAAAGGAACACTATCCGCACCACGCACGTGCAGAACAGGTTTATGATCATTATGCTTACCGAGTACCCCATACCGCGAAGCGCGGAACCGTACGAATACATCATCGATACCAGCATTTCCGTTCCGCTGACGATATACACCTTGATCATCGCCCACCTGATGACTACGGGATCGGTCGTAAAAATCATAAGGATATACTGTCCGAGCGTTACCATCGTGAGCGAATATACGAATTCGAGCGTTATGGCGCATATAAATCCCGCGCGTATCGCCATCGGAATACGCTCCGGCTTGCGCGCGCCGCAGTTTTGACCTACGATAGTGACGACGGACGCGTTTACGGCGCCCGCGAACGCGTCGTTAAACGCCTCCAGGTTGCGCGCGACCGCTTCGCCGGAAACCGCCATGGGACCGTACGCGTTGAAATGCGACTGAATAATGACGTTGGCGATAGAGAACATGCATTGGTTTATGCCGTTGGTTATGCCGATGACGAGGATCGAGCGCAATTCCTTGCCGTAAAGGCGGAGTTTACCGAGCTTTAGCCGCGCGGGTCCGTCAAAACGCATAAGGTCGATAAGTATCCACACGCACGCGACGTACTGCGAAATAACCGTGCCGAGCGCGACGCCGACAACGTGCATTTTGAATACCGCGACGGTAATGATATTTATGACGATATTGATAAGCCCCGATACGAAAAGATACAGAAGAGGTTTTCGCGTTTCGCCTACGCTGCGAAGAAGCGCGGCGGCAAAGTTGTAGACGATAAGTCCGGGCGCGCCGAACATATATATGCGCATATACGTCGTCGAATACTCTATCTGCGCGCTCGTCGTGCCCATAAGAGCGAGAACGGGCCGCGCAAGCGTCGTGCCAAGCACCAGTACGATAAGTCCGAATATCAGCGACAAAGTAATGGAAGTATGTACTACTCTGTGTTGTTTATCCGCGTCCTTTGCGCCGAAAGCGTTGGACATTACGACGTTGACTCCCACGCCGATGCCGATAAAGAAATATACAATAAGGTGTATTATCGACGTCGTAGCGCCGATAGCGCCTTGATAAAGCGAGCCGTTTTCGCCGGACATCTGTCCCACTACGGCAATATCGGCGGCGTTGAAGAGTACCTGAACGGCCGTCGCAAGCGCCATGGGAATAGCGAACTTAATGAGTTTACGGATTATGCCTCCCTCCGTAAAGTCGACGGTATTGAGTTTTTTGGTTTTAGTTTCCGTAAAATCCTCCCGCGCTGGACGCACGGCTAAAGTATACGCCCTACGAGTTTTTTTGTCAAACGAAAACGCCGCCAAAACGCCAAAAATGCAAACATAAAAGCATATATGCGAATATGCGCATATGAGGCACACTGCCAGGATGGCACGTCTACGGCCAAGGGGCGCGGTCGTGGGACGACTCCCAACTAAAACAACGAGATTTTCGCCGTCAAGAAACGAGTCAGGCGAGGAAAAAAAC
>CACZPH010000080.1 GCA_902783025.1 uncultured Eubacteriales bacterium
GACTATCCGGTAGCGTACGAGAAATTCGTAAACGAGATCACGCTCCCTCTTCACACGTGCCTTACGGACGAGCAAATCGGCTACGTAATCGAAAATTTCCTCGACGTAACGAAAAAATACGTAAAGTAGGCTTATGATCCTTAAAAGGTGGGATAAACTCCCCGACAACTTAAAAAGAGACGAGATTCGCCCTTACTACGATATTTTACGTAAAAAGGGCTTTTCGTTGTTTTTTAAGCGGCTTTTCGATATAGTCGTATCTTTTTTGATGCTCGTATTGCTTTCGCCGTTGTTCCTTATTCTTGCCGTAGCCATCAAGATAGACAGCAAAGGGCCGGTATTTTACCGTCAGAAGCGCGTGACGCAGTACGGTAAGATTTTCCGTATTTTCAAGTTCCGTACCATGGTAAACGGCGCGGACAAAAAAGGCGCGCTCGTTACGAGCAAGGACGATTGCCGCGTAACGAAAGTCGGTAAATTCATACGTAAATGCCGCCTCGACGAAGTAAGCCAGCTTATCGACGTGCTGCGCGGCACTATGACTTTCGTAGGCACGCGCCCCGAAGTGCCGAAGTACGTCGACGCGTACTCCGCCGAAATGCTCGCCACACTGCTGCTTCCGGCGGGAGTTACGAGCGAAGCGGCGATCTACTTTAAGGACGAAGACGAGATCCTGGGGAGATCGAGCGGCAACGAGGACGAAATCTACGTAAAAGAAGTTTTACCGCGAAAAATGTATTACAATCTCCGCTCGCTTAAGAAAGTCGGGGTTTTCCGCGATATAGGCGTGATGTTCAAGACCGTGTTCGCCGTACTCGGCAAAAAGTACGTCGACAAGGACGCGCCCGACGAGATCAAGCGCCTTCCCGCGACGGAAGAACAGGCGCAAAACGCGACGGAGCAAGCGGAAACGCCGCTGAACGAAACGGTAGGCGAGGCGAGCGAAAATAACGAAAAAACGCAATACGTATCCGCCGAAAACGCAAAAGAGACGGAGGAGAAAATATGAATTATTCGTTTTTGACTTCCGTTTACCGCAATACGAAAGAGAGCGAAATGCGCGAATGCGTGGAAAGTATGCTTTCTCAGACCGTACCGCCCGAACAGGTGGTTATCGTTATCGACGGACCCGTTCCGGACGAGCTTAAGGAATATATCGACAGCCTTTCGCAAAGCATGAGCGAAGTGTTTACCGTTTTGCCGCTCGAAGAGAACGTCGGACTCGGTCTTGCTCTGCAAAAGGGGCTCGAGGTGTGCCGCAACGAGATAGTGGCGCGCATGGACACAGACGATATTTGCGTAAAAGACCGCATGGAAAAGCAACTCGCGCGCCTTAGCGAAGACGAAACGCTCTCTATCGTCGGCTCCGACATCGCCGAGTTTATCGGTACGACGGACAACGTTGTTTCGGTGCGCGACGTACCGCAAAGCCACGAAGAGATATGCGAATATCTCAAGAAGCGCTGTCCGTTCAATCACATGACGGTCACTTTTCGCAAGAGCGAAGTGGAAAAAGCGGGTTCGTATCAGCCGTGGTATCTGGACGAAGACAGCTATTTGTGGGTAAGAATGTATCTCGCGGGTTGCAAATTCGCCAATATAGGCGAAAATCTCGTGTTCGCGCGTGTGGACGAGAGTTCGTTCCGCCGCCGCGGGGGAATAAAGTATTACCGCAGCGAGCGGGATCTTTTCCGCTTTATGCGCAAAAACAAAATAATCACTTGGTGGCAATACAAGAAAGCCAAGTGGGTGCGTTTTATCGTGCAGGTGCTTATGCCCAACGGTATGCGCGAGTGGTTTTTTAAGAAATTTGCGCGCAAAAAGTCCGCGAAGGAGGCAAAAAATGGATAACGCCGCTTTGCGAAAGCTGCAACTGACTCAACTCGAAATGCTCAAGGAAGTCAAGCGCGTTTGCGATAACAACGGTATAGCGTATTTTCTCGACAGCGGCACGCTTCTCGGCGCCGTCAGACACGGGGGTTTTATTCCGTGGGACGACGATCTCGACGTGGGAATGCTCCGGAGCGAATACGATAAGTTTATCGAATGCGCAAAAAGAGATCTTAAGGACGAATATTTCCTGCAGACGTGGGAAACCGATCCCGGCTACCCTATGCCGTACGCGAAGATCCGCAAAAAAAACACGTATTACGGCGAAAAAAGTTTCGAAAAAGCCGATATAAATCAGGGAATATTCATAGATATTTTTCCGTACGACGTATGGCCGGCAAAGCGTAAACGCGCCTTTTTTAACCGCATAAGCCGCTTGAGGGCGCTGCTTGTCGCGAAGTGCAAGTACATGAGAGTGCGGTCGGACAAGTTTTATAAATCGGTCATCAAGTTTTTTATCGTTACGGTAGTGAGATTCTTTTCGCTGTTTACGACAAAAGAAAAGCTTATTCGCAAATACGAAAAACTCGTTTTACGCACAAACGCTGCGGAAAGCGACGAACTGTTTGAAGAAACGCTGCATTACAAATTCGGCTATTGGGTGCTGCCGAAGTCCGTTTTTCGCGGATACGCAAGCATGAAGTTCGAGGACGAAGAATTCAGCGTGCCGAGCGGGTACGACGAATATCTTACCGCGGTTTACGGCGACTATATGACGTTGCCGCCCGAAGACAAACGCGGCGGACACAACGTGGCGCGAGTCATATTCGATACTGAAAAAGGAGAGTAAAATGAAAGTTCTGACTGTCGGAGTTTTCGACTATTTTCACTACGGGCATCTTAAACTTTTCGAGCGAGCCAAAGCCCTCGGAGATTATCTCGTAGTCGCCGTTCAGCGCGACGAAGAGATACGCAAGACCAAGCCCGACGCGCAAGTTTTGTACGACTTGAGCCGTCGTATGGAAATGGTAAGCGCGATCAGATTCGTGGACGAGGTCGTGCCTTACGCGCAGATCGACGAAGATATCGTAAAGATAGACTTCGATATTTTCGCCGTGGGCGGAGACCAGAATCACGCGGGGTTTCAGCGGGCGATAAAGTGGTGCCTTGAGCACGGCAAAAAGGTCGTTACGCTTCCGCGCACGCCGGGCATTTGCTCGTCGGACATAAAAAAACACCTGTGACTGGCGAAGGTATCGAGTATATCGGATACGTCGTCAACGACTTTGACGACAAGTTCGGAGTGCCGCGCCAGAGCGGAATGACGGAAGCGGAGAGCGAAGTCGTGTTTTACCCGCCTTACGACGTGGAAGAAGCGTTTCGCGACGTAGAGAAGTTTTCGCACCTGTGGCTGTTGTGGAAGTTCGACGTTCCGGGCGGGTTTTCGCCTACCGTGCGCCCGCCGAAAATGGGCGGGAACAAGCGCGTGGGTGTGTTTGCCACCCGCTCGCCCTTTAGGCCCAACGCCATAGGGCTGACCGTTGTAAGACTTGTGGAAAAGCGCGTAAAAGCCGGCAAAGTATCTCTGCTGGTGTCCGGTGCGGACCTCAAAAACGGTACGCGGATCATCGACGTAAAGCCGTATTTGCCGTACGCCGACAGTATTACGGGCGCGGCGGACGGGTTTGAAAACGAACGCGTCGCGACAAAGCTCGAGGTGATCGTTCCGGACAGCGTAAA
>CACZPH010000081.1 GCA_902783025.1 uncultured Eubacteriales bacterium
ACATTGTCAAGGCGAGAATACCAGATTATTATCAGCAACAATTTTTAGGATATATTGACACCGATTTAATGCCTGTTAAATACAATTCGAGTAAGATATACTACAAAGATTGGTTTACTTTTAAGATTATAACTGATAATGGCGCACCAAAAAGATTGGAATGTGGAGTTGATGTGTCCGGTAAAGGATATAGAGTTCGTTACATTTACGACTCAAACGAAATCGACGTGAACCATTGGAACGATCAAAACGAAGAAGAGTATCTGATGAAAACAGATGATCTTCCAGATAAATTGAAGCCGTTTGTTCTTTCACTATTTCGATATTTAAGAAAAACATTTAACAAACCAGCACCAAAATGGATAAACCGTGCGTAAGATTATGTAGCCACAAAAAGATAAAGCAACATCCAGCAAAACGCTCGACCTACATAACAGAGTATTTTGGACGGCATCTATAAATCATACAGAGATAAGGTTACAGTTGGTAACCTTTTGGTGACGATTTGTAACTTTAACGTTTTGCGCCGCGCATGTATGTGAGGCGTGAGCCATCGTGAGGCGATTTCAGCTTGTTTATCAAATACTTTTACATATCTAACAGAAAAACACTCAGGAGCAACAACAATGAAAAAGATGACGAAGACGTTTAACGTTTTGGAAGAGAAAGACGTTGAGGAATTGGTGTCAAAGGCTGTGGGCAGAGAAGTCAAGCTATCGGAGATCGAGATTTCGCTTATCGACCTTTGCCCCTTGGAAGACATATATGAAGGCATAGTTGAAAACTGCGGACTTGATTGCGAAGTGATAGTCGACGGAGCAAAAGTGTTCGACTACGATAATTTAAGCGGTCCGCTCGACGGGTATTTGCCCGATCAGGTGTATATCGACCTGAAATACGTTTTCGCGTTCAGCGTCAAGAAATTCAAAAGTTTCGAAAGGTACACAGACTCGTCGGACATTTAGTAAAGCGCCGAAAAATAATTTTTATTGCACAAAAAAGCGGGACGAACAAACCGTTCCGCTTTTTGCGTATTCTTTTTTCCGCTTACTTTTCGAAGTTCTGGCGGATATATTCGTAGGCGACAACGCCGGCTGCGACGGAGGCGTTGAGCGAATTGACTTTGCCGCGCTGGGGAAGGGTGACGATACCGTCGCATTTTTGGCGGGTGAGTTTGCTTACGCCCTTGCCCTCGCCGCCTATGACGAAGGCGATAGCGCCGGTAAGGTTGGTTTTGTAGACGTTTTCGCCGCCGAGTTCCGCCGCGTAAACCCAAACGCCGCGCTTCTTGAGCGTGTCGATGGCGTCGTTGATATTTACGACCTTGGCGATCTTGACGTGAGCCGCGGCGCCGGCGCTTACTTTGACTACGGTTTCGTTGACGCTGACGTTACGGTGGCGGGGAATGATCACGCCGTGGCAGCCCGCGCAGTCGGCGACTCTTATTACCGAGCCGAGGTTATGCGGGTCCTCGACGCCGTCGAGAATGATGATAAAAGGCTTTTCGTCCTTTTCCTCGGCGTAGGCGAGAATGTCCTCGAGTTCGCAATACTTGTAGTCCGTAACTTCCGCGATAAAGCCCTGGTGGCGCTTGCTTTCGCTCTCTCTGTCGAGCACGGCTTTGTCGTAAAACATAACTTTGATGCCGCGGCTCTTCGCGTCCGCGATAATGCGATTGCCCTGAGCGTCCTTTACGTCGCGCGAAACGACGAGTCTGTCAATTGTCTTGCCGGCTCTTATGGCTTCGGCGACCGAATTTCTGCCTTCTATCTTCATCTTACAGTTCCTTTACGTCGCTATTGACGTAGGTATTAAAGGTAATGTAGTACCCGTTGGTTTCTTGTCTTTCGCTCGTTTCCTTGAGGCTCCAGTTTTCCGTATTGTCGAGGTTGTCGAAGAAAACTTCCGCGCCGCCGTCGCTTTCGACCTTAGTGATATACGCGGTGTCGCAATACGGGAGCATGGTGTGGTAAAACATCGCTCCGCCTATGACGAAAATATCGTCGGAGTTATACTTTTTCAGTTCCGCCTTCAGCTCGTCCATCGAGTCCACGACAATGCAGTCGTCGCGCTTTTCGCCGCCCGGATACAAAACGATATTGACGCGGTTTTTGAGCGGGTTGCCGCCGGGGAAAGACTTGAGCGTATTCGAGCCCATTACCACGACCTTGCCGCTCGTCTTTTCGCGGAAAAATTTCATATCGAGGGGAAGAGAGAAAAGCAAGCCGTTTTTCTTGCCAATGCCCCATTTTTCGTCTACCGCAACGATGGTTTTCATACCGCCACCTCCAGTTTCGCGCCGAGCGGAGTGTATTTGTAGTCCACGAGTTCGAAGTCGTCTATCTTAAAGTCGTAAAAGTCCTTTACGTCGCGCTTGAGCACGAGTTTGGGCGCGGGGTATTGCGGGCGCGTAAACAGTTCCTTTACGAGCGGCACGTGCCTGTCGTAAATATGCGCGTCGGCTATTACGTGCACGAGTTCGCCCGCTTCCAGCCCGCTCACCTTAGCGAACATTATCAGCAAAACCGCGTACTGAACGACGTTCCAGTTGTTGGCGGTAAGCATATCGTTGGAGCGCTGGTTGAGTATGCCGTTGAGCGTATTGCCGCTGACGTTGAAGGTCATCGAGTAGGCGCACGGATAAAGGTTCATTTCGCTAAGGTCCGCGTGGTTGTAAATATTCGTCATGATGCGTCTTGACTGCGGGTTGTGCTTGAGGTCGTACAAAACTCTGTCGACCTGATCCATATCTCCTTCCTTGTAGTGGTGTTTTACGCCGAGCTGATAGCCGTAAGCCTTGCCTATCGTGCCGTCTTCGCCCGCCCACGAATCCCAGATATGCGAGTGAAGGTCGGCAACGCGGTTGCTTTTTTTCTGCCATATCCACAGGATCTCGTCCACGGCGTTGACGAAATTGGTCTTGCGCACCGTGATTATGGGAAACTCCTCTTTGAGGTTGTACCTGTTGACGATGCAAAACTTCTTGATCGTGTGCGCGGGAGTGCCGTCGAGCCATTTGGGGCGCACGTCGAGTTTCTCGTCGCTGAATCCGTTTTCCAGAATATCCTTGCACGAAGCGAGGAAAATTTCGTCCGCTTTACTCATTGTCTGTCTCCTTGTCGTCTATTATCTTTACGGCGCGGCGAAGCAGTTCGTCGAGCCTCTGTTCCCTTTCCGTGAGCGACAAAAACCCGAGTACCGCCTCGAGCGCGGTCGCTTTTTTGTAGTCGGCTATGCCGGCGTTTTTGGCTTTGGACGAATTGTGATGATTGCGCGCGCGCTTGGCTATCGCGCTCTCGTCCTCGTCAAGCTCTCCCGCTATGGAGTCGAATATTTCCGCCTGCGCGGTGGCTTTGACGTAGCGCTGCGCCATTTTGTGCAGACCTCCCGCCGCGTTGTCGTGGTTTTCGGTCAGTCGTTTTCTCACGTACAGCGAAAAAACCGCGTCGCCTAAGAATGCGAGCGAGAGAGGGTTGAGTTGTTTTGCTTTGCTTTCGTCCATATTTGCGATTATAACACAAAATAAACTTTTTTTCAATCTTTTTCAAGCAATAATATATTTTGCGCGCGGTGAATTTTCCGTTGGACAAAACGTACCGATAAAATGTATCGATAAAGTATATTGATAAATTTTATCGATAAAAAAACATCTCTTTCCCGCAAATAGCGTATTAAAAATTTGAAAGATATAATTTAATAACTTTTCGCGCTTTTTCGCGCTTTTTTTGTGAAAAACGCAACTAACTCTCCGCCTAAACGCGCCGCCCGGCGATAAAACGGAAACGCCCGCCTTTTATCCCCCGAAAAGGTGGGCTGTTAGAAAATTTAACGTATAGCGCAAAACCGCGGAAATCAAGAGAAAAAAAGATAAAAATATTTCAAAAATTTTTCGGTTTCCCCTTGCATTTGCCCACAAGATATTGTATAATCTTTTAGTACGAAACGCAAGATATCAGGGAAAGATATTTTCCTCGGCGCAACTTACTTTATCGTCGGGGCGTGTTTTTCTCTCTCTTTTCTTACAAAATACGACGCACGCAAGCGTTGCGCTTTGATAAAACATCGGTACGGAGGACTAAGGCTATGAAAATCATTAAGAGAAGCGGAAGCGAGGCGGTTTTCGATATATCGAAGATCATCGTCGCTATCACTAAGGCGAACAATTCGGTCAACGAGGCGGACAGAATATCCGCCGATCAGATCAAGCAAATCGCACACGACGTCGAATCGGACTGTCGTGATGTTACGCGCGCTCTTAACGTCGAGGAGATTCAGGACCTCGTCGAGAACAAGATCATGGCTTTGGGCGCGTACGAACTTGCGCGCAAATATATTACTTATCGTTATACCCGTGCGCTCGTGCGTAAGGCGAACACGACCGACGACAAGATCCTCAGCCTTATCGAGTGCAACAACGAAGAAGTAAAGCAGGAAAACTCCAACAAAAACCC
>CACZPH010000082.1 GCA_902783025.1 uncultured Eubacteriales bacterium
AAGTTTTCGCCGTATGGGTCATTTGTTTTCCATGTGCAACCGGTGACCGAAAAAACCGCGAGAACGCAGACGAAAAATGATAATATCAAACAAGCTTTTCTTTTCACACTTAAATTCCTAAATGGTTTACTATCAAATTATAGCATCATAGCGCTAAAAAATCAAATGCTTTCGGATCTTTTTGCGTCATTAGCACTCATCTTAACGTAAAAGTTGCGCCGTTATGCTGCGCAACTTTTAATCTACCGGTATTACTCAAAGCACTGTGTATATACGTCGCGCTCTTGCGTACTATTCCTTGATCTGAGCGGAAATATCTTCGGGCGCGGGCGCTTCGGGTCCGGGTTTTGCGGCGCGCTTGGAAACGAAATCGTTTACAAGTTTGCTAAGATCAAGCCCGGTCGCCTCCTTTATCCCGTCGGTGACCTGACTTGCCGAAAGCATAACGTCCTTGACTACCTTGGACGCGTTGCCGTCGCCGTACATAACGATCTTTTCTGTCTGAGTGAGCGGCTCCGCGGCGTTCTTGACCACCTCGGGAAGCGCGGAAAGGTACATTTCGAGCACGGACGCTTCGCCCATCTTCTTCTGCGCCTCGGCTTTTTTCTCGATAGCGAGCGCTTCGGCAAGGCCCTTTGCCTTGATACCTTCCGCCTCTTGCTCCATCGCGAATCTTATCGCCTCGGCTTGCGCCTTCTTCGCTTCGGCTTCTTGTAAAGCCTCGTATTTCTTTGCTTCCGCCTCGCGCTGACGGCGAATAAGTTCCGCCTCGGCTTCCTTGGCTATCTTATAGTTTTCGGCGTCGGCTTGCTTGCGGATAGACGCGTCGAGCTGCTTTTCTTTGATAGCGATCTCTTTTTCGGCTATCTCGGCTTCCTTCTCGCGGCGCGCTATGTCCGCGTTAGCCTTGGTGACCTCGATGGTCTTACGCTGATTTTCCTGCTGAATGGAGTACGCCGCGTCCGCCTCCGCCTTCTTGGTGTCCGCTCTGATCTGCATTTCGGCTTGCTGAACGGAAAGTTCGGCGTTTTGCTCGGCGATCTTCTTCTCGGACTCGACCTTGACGGCGTTGGCTTGCTCCTGCGCCTGAGACGCCGCTATCGCGATATCTCTCTGCGCGTTTGCCTTGGCTATCTGCGCGTTCTTGCGGATCTGCTCGACGTTGTCGATACCCATGTTTTCGATGGTACCGGCTCCGTCCTTGAAGTTTTGGATATTGAAGTTTACGACTTCGATACCCAGTTTTTCCATATCCGGAACGACGTTTTCGGTTATTTTCTTAGCGACGCCCTGACGGTCCTGAACCATTTCCTTAAGTCCGACCGAACCGACGATTTCACGCATATTTCCTTCCAGAACCTGCGTTACGAGCGCGATAAGTTCGTTTTGTCCCATATTGAGCAGGGCTTCAGCCGCGCGCTCGAGAAGTTTGGGATCCGAAGAAATCTTGATGTTGGCTACGCCGTCGACGGTAACGTTGATGAATTCGTTGGTCGGAACGGCTTCGCTCGTCTTGACGTCGACCTGCATTACGCGAAGCGAAAGTTTGTCGACGCGCTCGATGAACGGAATGCGGATCCCCGCTCTTCCGATAAGAATACGGCGTTTGCCCAGTCCCGTGATTATGTACGCGGTATCCGGCGGCGCCTTGATATATCCCGCTATCAAAAGCAATACGATAAGCGCTACTACTACGATGGCTACGATGACGATAGGATGCATTTTTGTTCTCCTTAATTAGATATTAAATACATTATACCATTATTTTACGCGCTATGCAATAATTTTTGATCATTTCGGCAAAACAAAAAACTCCCCGCTTTTTGAGGCGGAGAGTTTTGCCGTTTTGCAACTTATTCCAATCCATAAAAGGCTATGCCATTATTCATTTTTTTAAAGAGTGTATGACGTTTTTCACCCAAACAATACTTCTATGTCTTTCTCTGCTTCGTATATCGTCTTACCATCGAAGATTTTTGCCTTTACCAGGACTATTCGACTGTAATACTTTTATACCGCCTATTTCAATCGTCCACCCATTCGATTTCTTGTTCCACTTCCCAAAAACTCTTTCCGTCAAAAAGTTTTGCGTTAAGAAATGATTCCACAGGGTAATTTTTTCTATCTCCTGCTTGTTGCCATAAATAATCGTTGGACGGCGGCTCCCAGCTATCTAA
>CACZPH010000083.1 GCA_902783025.1 uncultured Eubacteriales bacterium
AAACTGCGGGATCTTTCTGAGTTTGTTCCGTCTTAACTTCGGTTTCTTCCTGCGCCTCGGCGGCGTTTAACGTATTCTGTTCGTCCATAATCATTCTCCTATGGGGCGTAATGCTGAATTATGATTATATTATATAAAATTATTCGTTTTATGTCAATAGTTTTTTCCGCTTTTTATTTTACCTCTCGCAAAATATCCCGCAAGTCAGTACGCTCATGTCGTCTTCTTTGCCTTTTGTTTGCCGTCTGAGCGCCTCGCTCAATATATATTCGGCGAGTTTTTGCGGATTACGCCCGTCGGCGTTGTTGATAACTCCCGACAGCGCGTCGCCGTCAAAGCAGTCCGCCACGCCGTCGGACACGAACACGAATACGTCCCCGTCGTTTGCCTGACGCGTCGTTATGCTCGGCGATATTTCTCCCACTATTCCGAGAGGCAACGACGACGAATCCACCCGCACCACCACGTCGGGTTTCTTGATAAAGGACGGCGGCGAGGCGAGCTTTACTATATCCGCCTCTCCCGTGCGCATATCGAAAACGAGTACGTCGAGAGCCGAAAACGTGTCCTGCGAATCGATTTTAAGGAACGAATTGACGCTCTTGACCGTCAGATTGTGATCGAAACCCGCGCGATAAAAATTCTCTATCAGCGACAGGGCTTTGTCCGAAGTTTCGGCGGCTTTTTCTCCGCTCCCCATACCGTCGCACAGCGCGCACATTATTTTGTCCCCGTCCAACTTATTGAACGAATGAGAATCTCCGGTAGAGCCGACCGTTTTCGGCTTTTGAGCCACGCCGACCACGATCGCGAAAGACGGCTTTTCGGTGAGCGTGACCACGCTCCAGCCCCTTACCACGCTGTTGTCTTCTTTCTTTACCGCGCAACGTATCTTAAGTACGCGCGACACGACCGCCTCGCACTCGGACTTCTTGTACGTATCGGCTCTTAACAGCAGCGTGACCGAAAAGTTTTCTTCCAGCGACACGAGGACGGACGAGCAGAACACTCCCGCGGCGGCGAGTTCTTCGCGAACGGCTTCTTCCCTCGCGAAATCAAATCCGACCGACGCGGCGACGTTTTTGCGCTCTTGTTCGAGAATATCCTTAATACCGCTCAAAGTGCCCGAAAGCGACGAACGTATTTTGTTTTGCGTGCGGATCTCGAGCATATCCTTGCGCGTCTCCAGCGAACGGTTGTACGTGCTGCCCACGACCGAAGCGAGGTGTTTGCACTCCTTGTCGATAAGGACGGGGAGCGAAGACACGGAGGCTTTATTCTTGATGAGAGTCGTCCGCGAAAGTTCGAAAAGAGCCTTTTCCAATCCTTTTCCCTTACACTCTTCGTATCGGTCGCACTTGGCGCATACGTCGACTTCGACTTTGCGGGCAAGCGAAGCGTAAACGGCGGAAGGATCGGTCTTGAAGTAAAGCAAAACGTCGCTCATGTGCGAAAAGACGTCTTTTAACGAGCCGAGTTTCCTCGCCGTTTCAAAGCGGTTTTTGTTGATAAGGTATCTGAGCGCTATGTTGCCGGACGAGGCGTATTTGCCCGCCTTAAGCCCGTCCGCGGCATTCTTCGGCACGAGCGCGAACGCGAATTGTCCGAATCCGTAAAAAACAAGGTGCGCGCCGAGCGTTTCCGTCTGCGCCGAAAAGTACAAAAAGTACACCGTCATAGCCATAAGCGACGCAAAAAACGGAAAAATTCGCTTCGACGTCGAGAAGAAGCCGCTTGCGAGCGCGCAAAAGCCGAACAGCGCCATGTACTTTACGTCATAGCGGTAAAAGGCGTATCCCGCGCCGAGCGAAAACGCGCAGATAAGCGCCGCTCCGCGCCCCGAAACGCAATTCGCGCCGAGTATCAAAAAACCCGCGACGACAACGAGCACAGGCACGCCGAAAGCTTCGATCGCGCTCAGTCCCACGCCGAAAGCCACGAGCGACAGCGCGGCGCACGCCACGGTCGTATCGGTCACCGAAAATCTTTCGAATGTACGAATAAAGCCGATAGTATGATAAAATACGTACGTAAAACACGCCGTGACGAGCGCGTTTACCATCAAAAACAATACGTTGATCCCGGTATAACCTATCAGTCTTATTACGGCGTGAAAAACAAACGTCGCGCCGTAAGTCCAAGCGGGATATTTTTTCTTGCGCAATTTGCTTACCGCCGAAAGAATGATCGAAGGCGCGAGGGACGCCGCGGATACGGCGAAACGCGTCCACGAGCCGCAGAAAATCAGTTCTCCCGCCGCAAACCCCGCAAGCGGAGTAAACGGATAGCCCCTCGATACGAGCGCGTACAACAGAGCGGTCGAAAACGGCGCCACGTCGCTGATTTTTCCCGCGCCGAGAACGATCAGCGCGAGCGAAAACGCGGCTACGAAAGAAAAGTATTTTATTTTTTCTTTTTCTCGCATAAAAAAACACCCGAAAAACTCTTTCGGGTGCATTATAACGCTTTTTCGCGGTCGAATTCCGCTAAATATTGGCGCTAAAGCGCCGTATTTGTCAGTTTTGCGTACGTTTACGTTCGGTCTTTACGTGTTCGAGTCCGCCCAGCGGAGAGCGGCGATAGTACACCAGCCTGTCCGAATACTCGTAAATAAGCATATTGGGATCGGTGCGCGTGCGATATATAACGGGACGCGTGAGGCTAAGTCCCGACGCGGGCTTTTCGAAAGCGTTGTGGGAGTCCTCGTAAGTCGCGCGGCTCTGCGGCGCGCCGCCGAAAGCCGGGCTGTTTTCTCTTACCGCGGGATTAGGCGAATAGTACGGGGCGAAACCTTCGTCCGCGCGCTTCTCCTCTTCGGCCTCGATTTTATCCATTTCGCTTCTCTGTATTTCATCGAAATCGCGCTCGAGCATTTTACTTTCTTTTACCGCGCGTTTCGCTTCTTTTTCGCGTTGTTTTTCTTCTTCCCTCTCCTTCGCTTCGGCGCGCTTTTTTTCGCGGGCTTTGAATCTGCGCTCCTTTCTGTTCATTACGCGCAAACACATAATATACACGGCAAGCAACGACGTAACGATTATTCCGAATATAAACAACGGCAGACAGTCCGTAAAATTAAGCTTGAATATCCAGCAAACAAGCAAGAACACGACGGAAAAGGCCGCGGGGATCCATAATCCCAGGGCCTT
>CACZPH010000084.1 GCA_902783025.1 uncultured Eubacteriales bacterium
CGTTTTCGCTCCGAGCGCCGACGGTTGCGTGGTGCCTCTCGTATTCGGGACGTACTGCGTATCGGCTAACAACAGTCCGTGGGGCTTCGTTTCGCGGTTCAGAATAACGGGCATAGGTTCGTACGAGCTTTTGCCGGGCGGGGAATATTCGCACTACTACGAATCGACCGCTTTTCTGGCTTTCGTGATAGCGGGCGCGGCGACAGTCGGGCTTGCCGCCGTATTCAGGCTCGTCTTTTTCGGCGATTTCAGACGTTTGTTTGCGCCCAAAACGCTCTTTTGGGGCGTAGTCGCACTCTTTGTCGCCTATGCTCTTGCGGGCGCGGGAAACCCGTCCTATACGCGGGCTGACGCGGTCGCTTCCGCGGTATGGTCGCTGACGATCCTGTTTTCGTACGTTTTCTTTGCCGTAACGCTCGACTTTGACAAATTCAACCTCGAAAGGCTCGCCGAAATACTGATTGCGTTGTCGTTGTTTATGACGGCGCTCGTAGGGTATATTTATCTTACGCGCTACCCGATAATGCTCAAGTCTTTCGGCACGCTTTGGCTCGCCAAGCCTCAGGTGATCGCCGGCTGGGGCATGAGCAACGATATCGGCATAATGATAGCGTGTTGCGTTCCGGCGTACTTTGTCAAACTTAAGAAAAAACTCGCTCCGATGTGGTTCGCCTTTGCCTGCGCGTCGCTTATGACCGTCTTTTTCACTTATTGCAGGACGGGGCTTATCGTGGGCTCGGTAGCCTTTATCGGCTCGTTCGCCGTCTCCGTGACAGACAAGAGGACGCGCCTTACCGCGCTTATCGGTTCGGGAACTTTTTTGCTCGTTATCGGTTTGGCATTGGGCGTGGTGCTTGCCACCGATTCGGCTTCCACGGTGTTCGAGTATTTTATCGAACGCATGGACGATTTCAGCACGGGAAGGTTCGGGATATGGCGCAGGTTTTTGGAGTATTTCGCGGCGCACCCGATATTCGGCGCCGGATTTAACGCCGACGCGGGAGCGAGGGATAACGCCAGCGGAATATTCGATATTTTCGCTGTGCTCGCGCATTCCACGCCCGTGCAAATGCTGGGCAGTTGCGGCGTGGTAGGTGCGGCGGCGTGGCTGTATCACACCTTTACGACCGTCAGACTTTTTTGCGACAAAAACGCAATACGTATCGCGTTTTTCGGTATTGCGACGCTTTCTTACGTGCTTGCCGGAACGCTCGACACAGTCTTTTTTAAGCCGAATTTCGTATTCGTGTATGCACTCGTACTCGCGGTATGTTATTATACCGCCGAAAAACCCGACGAAAAACCCGACGAAAAACCGACCGATGGCGAAATCTCAATTACGGAGGCTCAAAATGTATAAACCGAGAGTATTATTTCCGTTCGTCGAAGCGGGAATGGGGCACATAATGCCCCAGCGTTCGATATGCGACGCTTTTGAAGAGAAGTACGGTCAATACGTGACCGTCATAAGGTCCAGATTTTTTTCCGAAACCAACGACCGCAAACTTATGGAACTCGAAAAGTCCTTCGTAAACGAAGTCAAAAAGTACAATCGTTCGGCGGCTTACGGATTTTTCAATATGTGGCTCATGAAGGTATTCGGACCGCGTTTTTTATCCAAAATAATAATGGATAAGTATATTCCCGGCGCGATGAAGGCGGCGACGACGCACATGGAAGAGTTCAAGCCCGATATGGTAGTCAGCACCCATTGGTCTACCAATTATTACGCGCGCCATCTCGCCTCCAGGCCCCTTACCGTCTCGTATATTCCGGATATTCAGATAATACCGCTCTGTCGTTACGAAAACGACATGACGCTGATTTCCGCCGAGCGCGGCTACAAAAAAGCGCTCAAAAAGTACAAAAAGCGCTTTAACAAAGACAATTTGCGTTTGGTGCCGTTCGCTATCCGCAAAGAAGCGTTCGAGCTTTCGATGGACAAGAAGGAAAACCGCAAAGCTTTGGGGCTTGCGGAAGACAAATTCACGGTCGTAATGTTCGAGGGCGGTTACGGGCTGGGCAGGATGAACAGTATCTGCAAGTTGCTCGCGCAGAGCGATCTCGACATTACGGTAATAGCCATCTGCGGCATGAACAAGAAGCTTTACAACAAGCTCAAGGCGCTCAAACCCAATCCCGGCGTTAATCTTGTCGTGGAGGGATATTGCGAAAACACGCTCCAATATATCGCGGCTTCGGATCTGTTTTTAGGCAAGTCCGGCGCGTCGTCCGTAGCCGAGCCGACGTATTTCGGCGTGGCGGAGATAATAACGAAGTACGCGACGAGCATGGAGAAAGACAACGCCGAGTATTACATAGAGGACGTGCAGAACGCGGTCCGCATTTTCAACCCGCAAAAAGCCGTCGCGAAGATACGCGAGTTTATCGAGCACCCCGAAGAAATTGAAAAAATGCAGGAAAACGCGCTTAAGTATCACGGCAATTACGGCAGCGAAAAAACCGCCGACGTATTGTGGGAAATGCTTTGCAAGAAGTATCCCGACCTTGCCACGATAGACATCGAGACCGCGGAGCACCGCGAAAACCGACTTAAGAAAGAGCGCGAAGAGAAAATCAACGACAAATAACGAAAAACGCCGTGCCGATCGTGGCGCGGTTTTTTTTAACGCTTTTTTCCTTTTGCTCATATACTGGAGCGGGAGGAGAAAATGCTTATAGCGGTAATTTTCGGAGGCAAATCTACCGAGCACGGGGTGTCCGTAGCGACCGGAGTGATGACTGCAAAAGAAGTAAAGGCGGACATATTACCCGTCTATATCGACAAAAACGGCGTGTATCGGGCGGGGAAAATCAATTCGCCCGTGTCCGCGAAGAAACTCAAAAAAGCGCGAAAAGTGTATTTCAAGCCCGCATTGCCGTATTTTTTCACGAAATGGAAGAAGTACCGTATCGATTGCGCGCTTTTGTGTCTGCACGGCGCGTACGGAGAGGACGGAGCGGCGCAGGGGCTTATGGAAACGCTCGGTATTCCTTACACGTGTTCGTCTCTCGCCGCTTCGGCAGAATGCATGGATAAGGACGTAGCGAAAAAGATCCTGACTGCCGACGGCGTAAAATGCCTTGACTGGAGGGTTATAACCAAGGATTTTTACGCGCTCGGATCCGCTTCCGCCTGCGCGGTGGCGTCGACTCTTACGTACCCCGTCATAGTCAAGCCCGCGCGTTGCGGTTCTTCCGTCGGTATTTCGGTGGCGCGCGACGGCGAAGCGTTCGTACCGGCGCTCGAGGCGGCTTTTAAGTACGACGAAAAAGTCGTTGTCGAACACGCTCTCGAGGACTTTACCGAACTTAACTGCGCGGTACTCAAGAAAGGCGCGAAGTACGTCGTTTCCGAAGTCGAAATGCCGGTGAGAAAAGGCGAATTTCTCGACTATTTCGACAAGTACGGCGCAAGCGGCGGAAAACATATAATACCCGCGCCGATCGAAGAAAGCAAACGCGCCGAAATAAAAGCGCTTGCCCTTCGCGCTTTTAAGTCCTTAGGTTGCGCGGGCGTAGCGCGGATCGATTTTTTGGTGGATAAGGACGGAAAAGCGTACGTCAACGAAGTCAACACTATTCCCGGCTCGCTGTCTTTTTATATGTTTCCGGATATGACCAAGCGCGAGATCTGCGACGCGCTTATCGAAGACGCCTTATACGAGTTTTCGCGGAAGGGAAGGAGGAAGACGGAGATTGACGGCGAACTCTTTTGTGGTAAGTAATCGCCGCCAATAAACTTCGTGATGCTATGTTAAGACTCCCCCGACTGCGGGTTACGTAGGTTTACTACGCGCCCCTTGTCGGGGGA
>CACZPH010000085.1 GCA_902783025.1 uncultured Eubacteriales bacterium
CGACGGCAAGGACGTTACCGGAATAACGGCGAGCAAACTCGTATACATGGGCTTGTCGCAAGTGCCGGAAGGCAGACGCGTATTTCAGGAACTCTCGGTCAAGGATAATCTGTTGCTCGGAGCGTATTCGCGCAAGAGCAAAGCCGAGATCAACGATTCGCTCGAATACGTTTATTCCAAATTCCCCATTCTTACCGAGCGGAGCAAACAGGTAGCCGGCACGCTTTCGGGCGGCGAACAGCAGATGCTCGCAATGGGGCGCGCTCTCATGTCGCGGCCGAAGCTTCTTCTTATGGACGAGCCGAGCATGGGTCTTTCGCCTCTGTACGTATCGCAGATATTCAACACGATCAAAGAGATCAACGACGAAGGCACTACGATACTTCTCGTCGAACAAAACGCCAAGCAGGCGTTGTCTATCGCTTCCAGGGCGTACGTTCTCGAGACGGGCAACGTAGTAATGGAAGGCAAGGGCGAGGATCTTCTCCACGACGAGCGGATCCGCAAAGCGTATCTTGCCGAATAAATCGGATTTTTGTATTTTTTCTCCACGAAAAAGCCTTGCTTTTCTTCCGAAAGGCAAGGCTTTTTAAGTAGCGTTTATCGTTTTTTACAGTTTTATCGGTTGATTTTTGAGTTTCGCGTACAAGGGCAAGCCGTCTTCGTATTCTACGTCGCACTCGCCTCTTACCAGCGGAGCGGCATAGGAAAGGAAAGCCGGTGTCACGTAGTCGCCGGACGGCGAAATAAACTCGTCGGGCACGCTCGTCGTTCCGGCGGAAACGAGCGAGAGCGGAGTAAGTCCGTATTCGACGAGGTAAGGAGAGGAGGAAAGCCGCTTAATGCTTACCATGTAGCCCGTTTTGCCGCTGTCGGCGGCTTCAACCGCCTTTTTGCCGCACTCGTAGGCTTCCGTAACGTCGGTTTTCGAGCTTACGTGCGCGGCGCAGCGTTGCAGCAGCGATAACTCGATAGCGCGCGTTTTTATTCCGAACTTCGAGGTGAGGAAAGCCGCGAGGTACGCTCCGACGCCTCCGAGCTGCGTGTTATTGAAAGCGTCTTTGGATTCCTTTTGCGAGTACGAACCGATATAGTTGCCCTCTTCGTCGCGTATTCCTTCGCTGAGCGCAACGAGACAAGTCTGCTTTTTATCGAATATTTCGCGGCATTTTTCGGCGAAAATAAGCGGAGAAAAAGACTTTTCGGGCAGGTAAATGAGGTCGGGTCCGTTTTCTTTGCCGGCAAGCGCGCTCGCGGCGGTCAGCCAGCCGGCGTCTCTGCCCATAATTTCGACTATCGTGACTCTTCCGTGCGCGTAAACCGCCGTATCGAGCGCTATTTCGCGACACGACGTAGCGATAAACTTCGCCGCCGAGCCGAAGCCGGGACAATGGTCCGTGCCGACGAGATCGTTATCGATCGTCTTCGGAACGCCTATGACCTTACAGTCGTACTTGTTATCGGCAAAAAATTCCGCCAGTTTGGCGCAGGTGTTCATGCTGTCGTTGCCGCCGTTATAGACGAAAATTCTTACGTTGAGTTTCTTGAAGACTTCGAGTATCTTTGCGTACGGAGAGCCGTCGTCGGAAAAAGACGGGAGTTTGCGTCTGCAGCTTCCGAAAGCGGCCGCCGGGGTGACGAGTAGCCGCCTTAATTGCTTTTCGTCCTCGTTGTCGACGTCGGAAATTTTTTCGCCGAGCACGCCGTCTATGCCGTGGATCGACGCGTAAACCTTATAGCCGCGTTTTCTCGCTTCGTCGATCACTCCGAGCGCGGACGCGTTGATGACGGAAGTGGGCCCGCCCGACTGAGCGTAGATGAGGGATTTTACCATTTTGTTTCTCCGTGAAAAAGTTTTTGCTCGTTTTGTCCTGTATTACTCAAAATATTGTACCACTTTCGACAAAAATGAGCAACTGTTTTGCCCGTACCGCGGCGATGTTCGGAAAAAATTTATTTTCTTTTTTCAAATCGTTGACAAATTTTTTTGTGAGTTGTATAATATGTTCGTTTCCTAACAAAACAGTTCAAAACCTAACTTTTTATCATAAGGAGGGGCAATGGAAGAATACCATTTTATCGGCGAGATCAAGTGTCTTAACAATCTCGTCAAGCGGCGCGTCGACTCGGACGAAGTTCTCTCGTCGCAAGAGCGCGTCACCGGCACGCACGGCTACGTGATAGGATACGTGGCGCGGCGAAACGCCGAAGGCGCGCAGGTTTACCAGAAGGACATAGAGAGCAGGTTTTCGATGCGGCGGAGCAGCGTGACGGAATTGCTCAACAACATGGAACTCAACGGTCTTATCAGGCGCGAAAGCGACGAAAAGGACAAACGTCTCAAGAAAGTCGTACTTACCGACAAGGCGATCGCTTTGCACAAAACGGTAATCGAGAGGTTAGCGAGCATAGACCGGGAGCTGATATCTTTGCTTACCGAAGACGAATTCGCGGCGCTCAAATCCGCTTTTGCAAAACTGATGGACCATTTACGTTAAAGGAGAAGTTATGCTCAGAAAGTTAGCAAGATGTTTAAGGCAGTACAAGAAAGAGACCATACTTACCGTGATTTGCATGGTGGTAGAGGCGGGTATGGAAATACTGATACCTTTTCTTATCTCGCTGTTTGGCAAAGAAGTATCGAAAGGTAATATGACCGGCGTATATACGTACGGCTGCTTAATGATCGGCGCGGCGCTCGTTTCGCTCACGGCGGGAATGTTCGGCGGCAAATTCTGCGCCCGCGCGTCCACGGGATTCGCGGCTAATATGCGCCACGATATGTTTGTCAATATTCAGTCGTTTTCGTTTTCGAATATCGACAAATTTTCGTCGGGTTCGCTCGTAACGCGTCTTACTACGGACGTTACCAACGTGCAGTTCGCGTTTATGATGCTTATCCGTATGGCTATCCGCAGCCCGCTCATGCTGATATTTTCGATAATCATGAGTTTCGCGGTAGACACGACGTTGCCGCTCGTATTCTTCATTACGATCCCTTTGCTCGCGGGCACGCTTATCGCGGTGTCGTTTATCGCTTTCCCGATATTCCGCAGGCTTTTCAAGCGCTACGACGCGCTCAACAACTCGGTTGAGGAAAACATCAAAGGTATGCGCGTAGTCAAGGCGTACACGAGAGAGGAGTACGAAACGAAGAAATTTACCACGGTATCCAACGATCTTCGCAGAGAATTTACGAGAGTGGAGCGAATTTTAGCGCTCAACGGCCCCGTAATGCAGTTGTGTATGTACGGCGCGCTGATCGCGGTGGTGGGAATAGGCGCAAACCTTATTCTCAACGGCTCGTCGCCGCTCTCATATACCGATCTGCAGGCGCTCATAATGTATTCGTTCCAGATCCTTATGTCGCTGATGATGGTGTCTATGATATTCGTCATGGTGATAATGTCGCTCGAGAGCGGCAGGCGTATCGTCGAAGTGCTCGACGAAAAGAGCGATCTTACCAATCCCGAAAACCCCGTTACCGAAGTCAAAAACGGCGACGTATCCTTCAAAGGCGTATCTTTCAAGTATTCTTCCGAGGCTGACCGTAACGCGCTCGACGACGTAACGCTGGAGATAAAGAGCGGAGAAACCGTGGGAATACTCGGCGCGACCGGCTCGTCCAAGACCACGCTCGTAAACCTTATTTCGCGGCTTTACGACGTTACGGAAGGCGAAGTGAGAGTGGGCGACGTTGACGTAAGACAGTACGATCTCGATACGCTCCGCAAGAAAGTCGCGGTGGTATTGCAGAAAAACACTTTGTTTTCCGGCACCATCAAGGACAATTTACGTTGGGGCAACCCCGACGCTACGGACGAACAGCTCGTCGAGGCTTGCAAACTCGCCCAGGCGGACGAATTCATCACGCAGTTCCCCGACGGCTACGACACGAAGATAGAGCAGGGCGGAACGAACGTCAGCGGCGGACAGCGCCAGCGGCTTTGCATAGCCCGCGCGCTTCTTACCGACCCGAAGGTGCTTATCCTCGACGACAGCACTTCGGCGGTGGATATGAAGACGGACGCGAAACTTCGCAAAGCCTTTAAGGATTTCATTCCCGACACCACCAAAATAATAATAGCCCAGCGCGTAGCCTCGGTACAGGAATCCGACAAAATAATAATTATGGACAACGGCAGGATCCACGCCGTCGGCACGCACGACGAACTCCTTGCTTCCGATCCAATTTATCAGGAAGTTTACTATACTCAGAACAGACAATACGCACAAGGAGGTAATCAATAATGCCGCCCGCAAGACCTTCGGGAAAGAGCGCCCTCGCCAAGGGCAAATTCGTAATGAAAAAAGGCGTCTTAAAGCGCCTTATCGGCATTCTTTTCAAGAATTACACCGGACTCGTAACGGTAATAGCGCTGTGCATAATATTGAGCGCGGTAGCCGGCTCGGTAGCCTCGCCGTTTTTGCAGGAAATATACTCCGCGATAGCCAAGGGCACGTCGGGAGAGTGGAGCGCGTCAGGCGCATGGAATACCGTACTCGCGTATCTTAGCGTACTTGCCGGGATTTACGTGCTCGGACTGCTCGCAAACCTTCTTATGGGACAGATAAGCGCGATACTTACCCAGAAATTTCTCGCCGATATGCGCAACAAAGTGTTTGCGAAAATGCAGACGCTCCCCATCAGGTACTTCGACCGCAACACTCACGGCGACATAATGAGTATATACACCAACGATATCGACGCGCTCCGTCAGCTGATTTCGCAGTCGCTCCCGCAGATATGTTCGACCGCGATAACTCTCATAACGCTTACTTTTTCGATGCTGTATATCAGCGCGCTCGTATTCGGTATAGTGCTCGTGGGCGTAGTGTTTATTCTCTTCGTGACCAAGACCGTCGGAAGCCGCAGCGCGAGATACTTTATGGCTCAACAACGCGCGGTAGGTCGGATGGAAGGCTATATCGAAGAGATAATGCACGGACAGAAAGTAGTCAAAGTTTTCTGCCACGAAGATGCGACGATAGCGGATTTCAACGCCGTCAACGGCGCATTAAGCGACGTTTCGTACAAAGCCAACGCCTTTTCGAATATGCTTATGCCGATAATCCATAATATAGGCAATATTCTGTGCGTAGCGGTAGCCTTTATCGGTTGCGCGATAGCCGTAAACGGCGGCTATAACGTAGGCTTTAAGTCTTTGTTCGAAACCGGAAGTTTCGCCGCGGCGATGACGTTCCCCACCGTGTTCGCGCTGCTGGGCGCGGCAAGGCAGTTTGCCAACAGCATGGGGCAGGTTTCCGGACAGATAAACTCGGTAATTATGGCGATGGCGGGCGCGAGCCGCGTGTTCGACCTTCTCGACGAGCCGAGCGAAAACTACGACGGTTACGTAACGCTCGTCAACGTATTCGTGAACGGAAACGGCGAACTCGAAGAAACGACGGAGCGCACCGGGATATGGGCGTGGAAACACCCGCACGGCGACGGCACCACCACTTATACGAGGCTTGAGGGCGATATCGTAATGCAGGACGTCGATTTCGGCTACGTGCCCGAAAAAATAGTTCTGCACGACGTTTCGCTGTTCGCTCGGCCCGGTCAGCAAGTCGCTTTCGTAGGCGCTACGGGAGCGGGCAAAACCACGATAACAAACCTTCTCAACCGCTTTTACGATATAGCGGACGGCAAGATCCGCTACGACGGCATCAACATAAACAAGATCCGCAAGAAAGATCTTCGCAGGTCCTTGGGTATGGTTTTGCAGGACACTAACCTGTTTACCGGCACTGTAATGGACAATATTCGTTACGGCAGGCTCGACGCGACGGACGAAGAGTGCATAGAGGCGGCGAAACTCGCCAACGCTCACGACTTTATTACGCGCTTGCCGCAAGGGTATCAAACTATGCTGGTAAGCGACGGAGCGAACCTTTCGCAAGGTCAGCGGCAGTTGCTCTCGATAGCCCGCGCCGCGGTTGCCGACGCGCCCGTAATGATCCTTGACGAAGCGACGTCGTCGATAGACACGCGCACCGAGGCTTTGGTGCAAAAGGGTATGGATTCGCTCATGAAAGGCCGCACGGTTTTCGTGATAGCGCACAGACTTTCGACGGTCCAAAACAGCGACGTAATAATGATGCTCGATCACGGCAGAATAATCGAGCGCGGCACGCACGACGACCTTATCGCCAAGAAGGGCGAATATTACAGTCTTTATACCGGCGCTCTCGAACTCGAATAAAAAGGAAAAACCGCTTGCGCAAAGCGGTTTTTTCTTTGATTTCCGCGCGTAGAATATACTCGCCGCTCTCACGCCGCGGACCAAACGCGCTTTTTCTTTTGCGGCGCGGCGTAGTAAAACAAAAAAACCGCTCCCGTATATCCGGGAACGGTTTTTCGTTGCGGTTTTACGTGCGATTATTTCGCGCGCATTTCGGCGAGGATCTCTTTGAGAAGATCTTCGGTAGTGGGATTAGCGAGACGGTCGGCCGCCGCTTTTTCTTCCTCTTCTTTCTTCTTTGCTTCAGCAGCCGCGTCAGCCGCCGCTTTCTTTTCGGCACGGTACTGTTCTACCGCCTTTTTGTCGGTAAGCTTGATACCGCGAGCCTTAAGTTCTTTCTTATCTTCCTTGGTAAGCTTTTTGCTTGCAAGATCGGCTTTCATCTTCTCGTTGTTCGCCTTAACGGAGTTGAAGGTCTTGACGATGATGAAGAGAATGAGCGCGATAAGAACGAAATTGATGATAGCGGTGATAAACGCGCCCCAGTCGATATAAATCGATTTCGTAAGGTCGATGATCTTGTTTCCGCCGTCGTCTTCGGTGTACGCCGTGGCGAGGAAGGTGTAGATGCTCATCGGATCCGCATTGCCGCTGATCAAATAAATGATCCAGTTGATGATAGGCTTGAGGATGTTGTTGGTAAGAGCCGTTACGATCGCCGAGAACGCGCCGCCGATAATAACGCCGACAGCCATATCCATTACGTTTCCGCGAGCGATGAAGGTCTTGAATTCGCTGAAAAACTTCTTCATATTTTTCTCCTTTTTATAATTGCCCTGACAGGCATATTTGTAATAATTATACATACACTTGCTTTTTTTGTCAACGAAAATACAAAATTTTGTCGGACAAATACGAATTTTTTTACGATTCGGGAATTTTCCCGAAAAAAAAGCGCGCGGATCAAGCCGCGCGCCGGAAAATCTTAAAATGTGTACGGAATAACGCCCGTAAGCTGCAAAACGAGGAAAGCGAGATACAGCGCGTAAATGCTTTCGAATACGATACCCTGCCACCGGTAAGTCTTGTTTTTGATAAATACCGGAATAAACAGCACCGCGATAAGCGCGAAAATAATGATAAAACTTGCCATAAGGCTGACTTTGTCGTTTTGCGCGACTTCTATTCCGCCGGCGATAACGGCGGAGCCGCCGAGAATAAGCGAAGCGTTGAGAATATTCGCGCCGAGTATATTGCCCATCGATATTTCGGTATGGTTTTTCTTGAGCGAAGTAAGCGCCGTTACGAGTTCGGGAAGCGAAGTGCCGAGAGCCACGACCGTGAGCGAAATGATCTGCTGAGAGATATTCGCTTTTTCGGCAAGAGCGGAGATCGAATCGATAAGAAAACTTGCTCCGCACGCGATACCCGCCGCTCCGAGGAAGAACAAAACGATCATAAGCCAGGGTTTTTTGTTTCTGTATTTTTCGTCTTCTTCCGGGTTTTCGGGTTCCAAGCCCTGCTTGTCGCGCCTTACCGCCGAAATAATATCGAGCGTCATGAAGAGCGCGAAGATGCACAGCAGGATTATTCCTTCCCAAATAGCTATCTTACCGTCGAGCGCGAAGATAAGGTTAAGCAAAACCGCGACGGTGAGAATGATAAACTTTTGCAAAAACTGCTTTTTGTTTACGCTCACGCTTGAAAATGCGCACAGCGTTATGCCGAATATGAGCGCGAAATTGCACAGAATGCTTCCTTCCGCGTTGCCTACGGCCATAGAGGTCTGACCTTGCGCGGCAGACATATACGATACGAAGACTTCCGGAAGAGTGGTGCCTATGCTTACTATCGTCGCGCCGATGATCAACTGCGGCACGTGCGTTATTTTGGCAAACCATATCGCCGA
>CACZPH010000086.1 GCA_902783025.1 uncultured Eubacteriales bacterium
GCAAAAAGAAGACGAACGCGCTCAAAAAGCCTACGTGAAGTCCGGAAACGGCAAGAATATGCGCCACGCCGCTCTTTGAATAATCGCCGCGTATTTCGCTCGACAAAAAGTTTTTGTCGCCGGTAACCATCGCAAAAGCGAGATCCCCGTACTCGCCCATGTTTCTTTCGTAAGTCGTTCGAAGAGAGTCGAGCATGGCTTCTCTCCACGTTTTCGGTCCGTCCGATATAGAAAGATCGTCAAAATCTACCGTCGCGTAATAGACGATCCCCCGTCTGAAAGCATATCCTCCGTAACCGTCGAACGATAGTTTTGCGAATCTGACCGAAAAATACCCTTCGAGCCGATCGCCTACGTCGACTTTTTGTCTTAAACCCGATACTTCGGCAGGAATCTTGATCTTTATCTTACCCCTGACGCTTTTTCCGTCCGAAGATACCTGTTCGATAATGACGTTCTGAGTCTCCCCGTCGTCTCCGACCGAGCAGACTCTTCCGCTTATGATCGTTCTTTCCTTACCTATTTCGTCCGCCCGCGAGGTCTTGACGACAAATGACGCGACGAAAACCGTCGCAAGCGCCGCCGCGCAAAGAATAAAACTCAATAGCTTCGTCGGCTCTCTGCGATAAACGACGGCAAGGACAATAAATAAACTAAGCCCTATGCCGAGCGCGATTATTGTCGGGATAGGAAAATCCTCAACGAAATAACCGATAAATACCGCCGCTACCGCACATAAGGCCGTAAAGAAAAAGGTCCTTAAGTTTACTATTCTTTTCATTAGTTCAGCTTCTTTTGTTTAATGTTTTTAGTTCAGTGTGATACTCTTGAAATACTCGAATCTGTTATCCGTGATAGTCCCTGAAATTTGTCTTACGTACGATTCGTCCTTGATAAGTTCGTCGGAAATCGCCTTTGCCGCCTTGATGTTTTCGGCGCTGATCGCGAAATCTCCGCTCTTACCGTGCTGACCGGTGCCGATAAAGTCGCCGCCGCCGCGCTGATCGAAATCATACTCGGCAAGTTCGAATCCGTCCGGGCACGAACAAAAATACGATATCCTTTCTTTTACGCTCGGAGCCTCGTTATCCGTAAGAACGAAACAATAACTGTCAAGGGTTCCCCTTCCGACGCGGCCACGCAGTTGATGAAGTTGACTTAAGCCGAATCTGTCGGCGCCGTAGATTATCATCGTCGTGGCGTTTTTGACGTCGACGCCTACTTCGATGACGGTCGTAGCGATAAGCACTTTGATTTTGCCTTCGGCAAACTTACTCATCACGGCGTTTTTGCCGTCGTCTTTGAGCCTGCCGTGCAAAAGTCCTATTTCGTCGCCGAAAATCGCCTTTTTTTTCTTATATAACCCCTCCGCCGAAACGAGATCGTCGTCAGTATCGTCAATGCGGGGACAAACGACGTAAGTCTGCTCGCCTTCGTCGCATTTTTTACGCACGTATTCCCACATATCCCGTTCTTTTTCCGAAGGAATATATCTGGTCAGTATTTTCGCCTTCCCTGCCGGCAGAGTTTTGATCGTTGAAACGCCGAGTTCTCCGTACAAAGTAAGCGCGAGCGTCCTCGGTATGGGAGTCGCCGTCATTGCGATAACGTCGACCGATTCGGCTTTGTTTTCGATAGCGCTGCGTTGATTTACGCCGAAACGCTGTTGTTCGTCCGTGATAACCAACGACAACTTCGCGAATTTCACGTCGTCGGAAAAAACCGCGTGCGTTCCCACTATGAGATTTGCCCTTCCCGAAGATATTTCTCCCAAAACGTTATCGCGGACGGATTTTTTGAGATTTCCGCTGAGCAAAACGACGTTGACTCCGAACCCGGTCATGTAAGATACGGCGTTGACGTAATGCTGAGTCGCGAGAACTTCGGTAGGCGCCATGAGTACGCATTGATAACCGTTCAGTATGGCATAATAAGCCGCGATAAGCGCGACTATCGTCTTTCCGCAACCGACGTCGCCTTGCACCAGCCTGTTGCATCTGCCGTTTTCAAAATCGGCAATAATATCGTCGACGGTTTTTTGTTGATCGGCGGTAAGAGAAAAAGGCAGAGAATCCGTAAATTCTTTTAATTGACTTTTTCTATTGCGGTAAACGCGTTTATTTTCGGCTGAAGGCGTTCGGCGTATCACGGAATAAACGGATAACATATAGTTAAGGTATTCGACGCTGACGCTACGACGCGCCTCGGCTATTTCGCTTACGCTTCCGGGATGATGCACGACTCTGTACGCGGTATTGATTTCCTCGAGATCGTACTTTTCTCTCAACTCGGGCGGGATATAACCCGTAAGCGACACCGACGAAAGCACTGCGTCGATCGCCGACACGAGAACGCTTTGCGGAAGTGCCGGGATCCTGCCGTATACCGGTATCGGTGCGGTTTCGCCCGTAAAAGGAAATAGCGTCGCGTTGGGAATATCCAAACCTTTTTTCGTCCTGATCTTCCCGCTGATATAATAATACTTCCCCACGACGATATTCTTAGCTACGTACGGCTGATTAAAATACGTGAGCGTTACCTTGCGCCCGTCGTAACTCATATTTATTTTTACGACGTTGAGATTGCGCTTGATGTAACTGACTTTCGGCTGCTCCGCCGTCGCGGCAAGAATAAGCACTTCGTCTCCGTCACGACAAGTCTTGATATCCGTAAGAGCGGTAAGATCAAGATACTTTTTCGGGAAAAAGGATATAAGATCGACGGGCGTGTAAATACCCGCCTTATTAAGTTCGTTAAGGCGTTTTTCTTTAATACCCTTGATCTCAAAAAGTTGCATTTTTACCGTTTTTCCTCTTATTTTTGTCGATTTTCAGTTAAAAAAACTATCCGCACTCAACGTGCGGATAGTCGTGATCATCTGGTTATTCGAGCGATACGATATAGTAGTAAAGCGGTTGACCGCCGAAATGATAATCGACGTCGCACATCGTATATTTTTCAGCAAGCTCGCCCGCAACTTTCGCCGCCTGTTCCTCTGTCACGTTATTACCGAAATAAAGGGTAATATTGCAGGTATCGTCCGTCATCATGCTCTCAACGAGCGCTTCGGTAACCTTGCGGACGCTGTCGCCCTTTGCGACGATATTCTTGGAGTCTATACCGATAATGTCGCCTTCCTGAAGATCGAAATTATCGATCTGAGTGCTGCGTACGGCATAAGTGACCTGACCCGCGCGAACGTAATTCATCGCTTCGTTCATATTCGTTTCGTTGTTTGAAACGGTATCTTCGGGATTGAAAGCAAGCACCGCCGAAAGCCCCTGAGGTATGTTGCACGTGGGAATAATATGAAGTTTACGCTTGGAAAGAGCTTTTGCCTGCTCGGCGGCAAGAATAATATTTTTGTTGTTGGGGAAGACGAAAATATCCTTCGCGTTGATCTTGTCGCACGCCTTGGCAATATCGTCCGCGCTCGGATTCATCGTCTGACCGCCTTCGATTATATTATCTACGAGAAGATCCTTGAAAATATTGCTCAATCCTTCGCCCGCGCAAACGGTCACGAGACCGTAAGGCTTGACTTCTTCTTTCTTCGTCCCGATGAGCTGGCGGTTCTGCTCAAGCATATTTTCGATCTTGAGTCTGTCAAGTTCGCCGAGTTCGAGCGCGTAAGTAAGAACTACGCCCGGCTGGTTGCTGTGAACGTGCACTTTTACCATATTGAGATCGCCGATCACAAGCACGCAATCGCCTATCGCCATAAGCTTTTCGCGGAAACGATCGATATCCGCTTCGGTAGTCTTCTTGTGAAGATTTATAATAAAGAATTCGGTGCAATAAGCGAAAGTGATTTCTCCGAGATCGTTGTAATCGAAATGAGATTTCTCGCTGTATTTGTCTTCGTCGACCGCAACGTTGTCGTCAAACGCAAGCGCTACGTCTTCTTCGCCTTTAAGCACCGCGAGCCAGCCTTCCATAATGATGAGAAGACCTCTGCCGCCCGCGTCAACTACTCCGGCCTGCTTAAGGATCGGAAGCATTTCGGGCGTGCGCTTAAGCATTTCTTCGCCGGCTTTGATAACGTCCGAGAAGAATACGTCGATATCGACGCGTTTGTTTTTGTTTGCGTCCGCGTATTCGCTCATAGCCCGCACTACGGACAAAATCGTGCCTTCCTTGGGCTTGGTGACCGCCTTATAGGCTATCTGAGTTCCTTTGTTAAGACCTTCGGCAAGGATCTTGACGGTGATTTCGTCGTGTCGTGCGAAAACGTCGGTAATTCCCTTGACTATCTGACTCGAAATTACGCCGCTGTTTCCTCTTGCACCCTTGAGCGCGCCTTTCGCAAACGCCGAGCAAAGGTCTGCCATCGAATTGCTCGAACAAGCCGATACTTCTTTCGCCGCGGAAAACATAGTGAGCGACATATTTGTTCCGGTATCTCCGTCCGGAACGGGGAAAACGTTGAGCGAATCGACATGCTCTTTGTTGGCGTCGAGCAATTTCGCTCCGTTAAGTATCATTTTGCGGAATAAAGCTCCGTTTATCTTTTTTTGCATAAATCCTCCAAATTCAGATGCGTATACCGACGACGTTGATATTGATAGTATCCACTACCATGCCGGTAAACCTTTCGACGTTGTACTTCACGGCTTTTTTTAGCGAATCGCCGACCGCGCTGATACTCACGCCGTATTTTAAGATGACGTATAAGTCAATGAAAATTCTGTCTCCGTTAGTCAGAACGCGTACGCCCTTGGAAGTGGATTCCTTCCTGAACAGATCAAGCACGCTGTCCGACAACTTCTTCGATACGAGGTCAACCACGCCATAACAGTCCAAAGCCGAACTCCCCGCAACTTGCGCGACGGCTTCTTCCGTTACAGTGATTTTACCATACGCGTTGGCGGTGTTGACGCTCATACGACCTCCTTTGCGAGTCGGTTGACCGCAAAATCATACGCGTATATTATACCATAATGCGCGCGCGAAAGCAAGGGTTTTTGACATAAAAATACAAATAAAACAAACATAACCGCGAATAAAACCCGGAAAAATTATCGCTTTTATAAATATCTATGAATAACTCCCCGCTATAATTACAATAAAAAAACGTGAAAAACGAAAAAGTTTTTTATTTAGGGGTAAAAATCAGTTGCATTATTTTTTGAAAAGTGGTATAGTAATCGGGTAAATCAAAAAAATCCCCCGAGGAGGTGCTTTTTTAATGAGCAGAGTATGTGTTATTTGCGGAAAAGGCAAAACGGCAGGCAACAACGTCAGCCACTCCAACCGCCACACCAAGCGTACTTTCAACGCTAACGTTCATAAAGTAAAGGTAGAAATCAACGGCGTTACGTCTAACCAATACGTTTGCACCCGTTGCTTGCGCACAAGCAAGAACGCGTAAAACCGTAAAAAACGACGACCGTACCTTTGTGGGTACGGTCGTTTTGTGTATCAAAAAAGCGGAGTCATGCTCCGCTTTTTTCAGTTTTTTTTCTTTCCGCAAATCAGCCTTACTATCTTAGATAAAAATCGCGGCAGTTTTATGCAAATTATTTTCATTTTTCCCCTCCACTGATTTATCTTATGCCGCAAAAAGGGGAAAAGCGAATAAAACTATCTGAGTTTTTCGATAGCGGTTTTCCTGTCCGCGGCGTTGAACACGGCGCTGCCCGCCACGAGTACGTCCGCGCCCGCCATGACGGCTTGTTTCGCCGTTATTTCGTTGATCCCGCCGTCTATTTCGAGTCTTATGTCCTTACCGCATTCCGCGATATACCGTCTGATAACGCGGAGTTTGTCGAGCGACGCGGGAATAAACTTCTGTCCGCCGAAACCCGGATATACGCTCATAACCAAAACCATATCGCACAGCGGCACGAATTCTTTTATGCTTTGCGCGGGGGTATCCGGAGAAATAACCACGCCGCGCTTGACGCCGCAAGCCTTGATCCTGTCGAGAGTCGCTTTCAGATCCGCGCAGGCTTCATAATGCACGGTAATGATATCGGCGCCCGCCTTTGCGAATTCTTCGACGTATCTTATCGGCTCGCGCACCATCATATGCACGTCGAGTATCATATCAGTACGTTTGCGTATGTCCGCGACCATCTTCGGCCCGAACGTGATATTCGGCACGAATTCTCCGTCCATTACGTCGCAATGAAGAAGATCCGCGCCCGCGTCGCGTACGCTCTTTACTTCTCTGCCCATATCGGCAAAATCCGCGCTGAGAATAGATGGGGCAATAAGAGTTTTCATTGTTGTTTCCTCCGTAAAAGTATGGTTTAGTATGTTTTTTTCGCGTTTTTCAGTTCCGTTAAGAGTTTAACGTATCTGTCGTATCGGTCTTTGCTCAGCGCGCCTTCGTTTACCCTTCGCTTAACTTCGCATTCCGGTTCGGTCACGTGCGTACATCTGTGATACTTACACTTTGCCGACAAAGCCACGTACTCGGCGTAATAAAGATCGAGCTCGTCCGCCTTGACGTCAAACACGTCCAAAAGTCCGAATCCCGGAGTATCCGCTACGTAGGTTTCGCCGCCGAGCTAATACAAAGTCGCTTTCGTCGTCGTGTTCCTGCCGCGTTCGATCGCGCTTAAACTCCCGCTTTCGGCGACCGTCGAGCCTACCAACGCGTTTATGAGCGACGACTTGCCTACGGCGGACTGTCCGGCAAGACAAACGAATTTCCCGTCTATCGCTCTACGTAAAGCGGCTACGTCGCCGCCGCTTGCGCACGCCGGTACGACTACCGCGTCCGCGCCGTATTGGAAAGCGATATCGTCGTAAAAATCCGAATTAAGGTCGGTTTTATTGGCGCATAGTATGCATTTTATGCCTTTTTCGGCGCAATTTATCAGCATTTTGTCCGCAAGAGCGTAATCCGGTTCGGGAATCGGGGAAAGCACCATTACCACCGCGTCGACGTTGGCTACCGACGGACGGACAAGAGTGTTTTTGCGCTGTTCTATACCCCAGAGCGCGTAATTTGCTCCGTCAAATTCGATATTCGCTATATCTCCTACCTTGACCAAAGACTTGAGCTTTACTTTTTTGCGCGCGGAACAAATAATAACTTCGCCGGCAACGTCAACGCAGAACTTGTCGGTTTCGACCTTTACGACTCTGCCTCTCATAACTCGCCCTCCGCGTATTTGCGCCGCAGTTGTCCGCACGCGCCTCCCACGTCGGCGCCTTTTGACTTGCGTATAGTCGCGCTTACGCCCGCTTCGTTGAGTTTTTTACAAAAAGCTTCGCCCTCTTCCACGGTGCAACCCTTAACGTCTTTTTCCTTGACGTAATTGAGCATGATAAGATTTACGTGCGACGGGTATCCCGCGGTAAGTTTTCTCAGGCGTTTGCAGTCGTCGTCGCTCATGTTTACGTCTTTGAGCATCGTATATTCGAAAATTATCCGTCTGCCGCTCTTGTTAAAGTAATACTTGACCGCCTTGACTATCTCGGCGATCGAATATTTCCTCGCTATCGGCATAACCGTTCGCCTGTACTCGTCGGTAGTAGCGTGCAACGACACCGAAAGATTCGCCTTAAATCCTTCGTCGGCGAACTTGTAGATTTTGTCGACCAGCCCGCAAGTCGAGAGCGATATATTACGCTCGCTGATATTTATGCCGTCGGGACTTGATACGAGACGCAAAAACTTCGTCACCTCGTCGTAGTTGTCGAGAGGCTCGCCGCTTCCCATAAGAACTATATTGGTAATTTTCCTATCCGCTCCGCCGCCGAGATCTTTGTTTACAGCCAAAACCTGCGCGAGTATTTCACCCGCGGTAAGGTTACGCACGAGCCCGCCTATTCCCGAAGCGCAAAAGCCGCAACCCATCCTGCACCCTACTTGAGTGGACACGCAAACGGTATTACCGTATTCCTGCTTCATGAGCGCGCCTTCTATCACGTTGCCGTCGGCAAGCTCGTATAGATATTTGCGCGTGCCGTCGCGTGAAATAAGAGTTTTGATTATTTCGAGCGGACGAGCGCAAAAAGAATTTTTGAGCGTTTCGCGAAGAGCGGCGGGGAGATTTGACATTTCGTCAAAATCGGCGTAACGAGTCAACCACTCGTACGTCTGCTTTGCCCGAAAAGCCGGCAATCCGCTTGCCGAAAATTTTTCTTTGAGTTCGGCTAACGAATAATCGTGTAAAAATTCCATTATTCCTTTCTCTTAAACGCCGCGACGAAAAACCCTTCCGTGCCCTTTCCGTCCGGCAGCAGTCTTAAAAATCCGTCTTCGTCGCTCGAATAACTTCCCGTTTTGAGCGGCAAAACTTCAAAATCCGGGTTTGAAGCGACAAAATCTTTCGCCACTTCGTCGTTTTCGCTCTTGAGTATCGTGCAAGTCGAATAAAAAAGCGTTCCGCCCCTTTTTACGTAACGCGCGCTTACGGCGAGGATCTTACGCTGAATACCGATTATCGCGGCGATATCTTCTTCTTTGCGGTTAAGGAAAACGTCCGGCTTGTCCGATCGCACGCCTATACCGCTGCACGGAACGTCGCATATAACGCCGTCAAACGCGTCTTTCCACTCTTCCCGGTAAACCGTTCCGTCATTGACCGCGGTCTTTATCTTCGCGCCCATCGACGCGCCGTAAGCATCGATAAGTCCGACCCTGTGCGGATGAATATCGCACGCCGTAATGTCGTAGTCGCCCAATTCGCTCAGGTAAACTGATTTGCCTCCGGGAGCCGCGCAAACGTCCAATATTTTTCCTTTTGCGGCAAGACCCGCACGATAATAATTGACCGCTATCGCGCTGGATAACGACATTATCGCGTATTCGCCTTTATTCAGTCTTGAGATTTCTTTTGCGCTCATCAACGCGCCGTAATCCGTTTTGTCGACTTTTCCGCATTTTGCGTAAAAATCGTCATAACTCATTCTTCGCAAATTCGGTCTTACGTGCGTTTTTTTTACGGACGGGGCAAGCAGTATTTCGCTCGCCTTACTTAGTCCGAAGTTATCGATCGCTTCCCGCGTTATCCATAACGGCGTGGACGACTCGACGGAGAGTTTTGCCGCCTCTTCTTTCGGCAAAGGTATATCGGCCGAAGCGTATTTGCGAAGTACGGCGTTGATAAATCCGGCGCTGTCGCGTTTTCCGACCGCCTTGGCTAGTTCCACCGCGCCGCCTACCGCCGCGTACGCCGGGGTACCGCCGATAATAAGACACATCCCCATCTTGATAATGATCGCTACCGCGGTTTTGGGCTTTTTGTCGCACAAATAATTTATGTAATACGAAAGTTTTACGTCCCGATCGAGCACGTCGTAAAACAAGGCGGTAACGTACGCCTTATCTTTGTCGTCCCCGATCTCCCGTAAAGTCCTGTCGAGCGCTATACCGCAATACGCGCCGTCGACGTAAACTTCCTTGAGGGCGTTGTAAATGAGTTTTTGTTTCCGCGCGTCAGTCATCGTTTACCTTTCCGCTCATTTTGCAACCGTTGGCAAAGTCGAGAGCGGACATTCTTTTTTTGCCCGGCGCCTGGATCTCGGTAAAGACCGCGACTCCTTCGCCGCAACCTATCTTAAGTCCGCGCTTATCGAGGCTGATTATTTCGCCGGCGCGGGAATTTCCCTCTTCCGTTTCCGCTCTGAAAACCTTGTAGATTTCGCCGTTATAACCGAAATATCCGTAACCTAAGCCGCGAATTCTGTTTCGTATAACTGCGGCGGGTAACGTAAAGTCTAATTTTGCGTCGTCCTTGGTGAGCATACGACATTTTGTCGCCCTGCTCTCGTCTTGTCTTACGGGTTTAATTTTGCCGTCGGCGTATTCCGGAATGGTCTTAACAAGAAGTTTTGCGCCGATTTCGCTGAGTTTTTCGTATAGATCCGATACGTAATCGCTATTATCTATCGCGACTTTTTCGCTCGACAAAACGTCGCCGGTATCCATACCGATATCCGTCTTCATTATGCTTACGCCGGTTTCTTTAAGACCGTTGATAAGAGCCCATTGGATAGGGGAACTGCCGCGAAGCTCGGGCAACAGCGAACCGTGAACGTTAAGCACGCCGAGCGGCGGAATATCGAGGATCTCTTGCGATAGGATCTGACCGTACGCGCAGGTAACCATGATATCCGGAGCAAGCGAGCGCAAAACTTCCGCGCCCTCTTTCTTGATTTTTTCAAATTGATATACGGGTATGCCGCGGCTAATCGCTTCTTGCTTTACAGCGCCGAAAACGGTATTGCCCTTTCTGTCTTTCGCTCTGTCCGGCTGGCACACTACGGCGACGACTTCGTATTCGTCGCAAAGCGCCCTTAAAGACGGAACGGCAAAAGCCGGAGTTCCCAAAAATACTATTCTCAATTTTCGCTCTCCTTGATTTCTTTGTCAACGTAAAGGATCCCGTCGAGATGGTCGAGTTCGTGGCAAACGGCGCGAGCAAGAAGCCCGGAGGCATAAAGCGTCTGTTTGTTTCCGTTACGGTCGTAATACTCCGCGACGACTTTTTTCGGCCGCTCCACAACGCCGTATCTTCCCGGAACGGAAAGGCAACCTTCTTCGCCTACCTGGGAGCCCGACTTTTTTTTGATGACCGGGTTTACCATTTCATATATCGTTTCGCCGTCTACGGATATTACTACGGCGCGCTTGAGGATCCCCACCTGAGGCGCGGCAAGTCCCACGCCGTTAGCCTTGAACATCGTTTCCGTCATATCGGTAAGAAGCGTCGCGAGCCTGTCGTCGAATTTTTCGACGGGCTTGCAATGCTCGCGCAAAACGTCGTTGCCTATTTTTACGATATTTCTTATTGCCATACAGCACCTCTAATTAAGATTGTTGGGATTGAGTTCGACGAAAACGCTTACCTTCGGAGATAAATGCGCGTCGACTATTTCGTAAACGCCGCGCGTGATTGCGCGAACGTTGTTTTTGACTCTCATGAGTATCTGCATACGGTATTTCGTTTGGATGCGCTTGACCGGCGACCACATCGGAGAAAAATAAACGACGTCGTTGCCCTTGTCTTTGATA
>CACZPH010000087.1 GCA_902783025.1 uncultured Eubacteriales bacterium
AACCGGAAGAACAGCCCGCGCCCGTTGAACTCGAGAAGGAAGAGCCGGTAGACGAACCTGCGGAAGAAAAGACCGAAGCACCCGCGGAAAAAGCGGAGCCCGTTCAAGAGCCCGCCGAAGAGAAGGCGGAAGAGAAGGCGGAAGAGAAGCCGGAAGAAAAGACCGAGGAACCCGCGGCGGAAGAGAAAGCGGAAGATAATACCGAGGAACCCGCGACCGAAGAGAAAGAGGAAGAAAAGACCGAGGGATCCGCGGCGGAAGAGAAAGCGGAAGATAATACCGAGGAACCCGCTGGGGAGCCGGCTGAAGAGCAAACCGAAGAAAAAGCCGAAAAGCCCGCTAAAAAAGCCGCGAAAGCGAGCAAGGAAGACCGCAAATACGTAGGTAAATGGCGCATCAAAGAGATCGGCGAAAACGAATTTGCCGGATTCTTGTACGCAAGCAACGGGCAGTTGTTGCTTACCAGCGAAGTTTACTCGTCGGCGGACGGCGTCAAGAGCGGAATAGAGACGATCAAGAAGAACGTAATGCTCGAAAGATTCGAAGTTCACTCTGACAAGAACGGACATTATTATTACAAAGTCAAGAGTTCGGCCAACAGGCTTTTGTGCGTGGGCGAATCGTATTCGACCATGAGTTCGTGCACGAGTTCTATCGAGTCGGTCAAGAAATTCTGCCGCGACGCGGTCGTCGTTCCCGAAATAGAAAAGTCGCTCAGCATCGTAAAATACGAGCCTCACGACGAGATCGAAGTCAAGGAAGGCTACGACGGCAAATGGGTGATCGACGAAAACGACGGTTTCTTTATGGCTAAGTTGTACGCAAGCAACGGTCAATTATTGCTCGTAGGCGAGTCGTACAGCAGTTATGACGGAGCGAAAGCCAATATCGACGTACTCACCAAGAACGCTCTGGACAACAACTTCATTATCGACAAGGACAAAAACGGCAGATCGCTTTTCAAACTCCGCAACGCGCAGAAAAACGTCCTTTGCGTAGGCGAAGCGTACGTTAAGTTCGATCAGGTCGAGCACGCTATCGAATCGGTAAAACGCTTCGTAAAGACCGCGAAACTCGAAGAAAAGCCGACCGCTCCCGCAAAACCGGAGAAGGAATCGAAGAGCAAAAAATAAGCTCGTCAGAGTCAAAAAGCGCAATACGTATTGCGTAAAACGTAAAACAAAAAAGGCTTACGGCAATTTGCCGCGAGCCTTTTTCGCCGTTTCGATTATTTTTTGGTGTTGTATCCGTCCGGATTGCGCGTCTGCCAGTTCCACAGGGACGCGCACATTTCGTCGATGCCCAACGTCGCTTTCCAGCCGAGTTCCTTTTCCGCCTTGTCGGCGCAAGCGTAGCAGGCGGCTATATCTCCGGGTCTTCTGGGTGCGATAACGTAAGGGATAGGATGACCGCAAGCCTTCTCGAATGCGTGGATCACGTCGAGTACGCTGTATCCTATTCCGGTGCCGAGGTTGTAGATATATACGCCGGGATCGTTGATTTTTTCGATTGCCTTAACGTGGCCGAGCGCGAGGTCGACGACGTGGATATAATCTCTTACGCCTGTTCCGTCCGGAGTGTCGTAGTCGTTGCCGAAAACGTTTACTTTTTCGAGTTTGCCCGCCGCGACTTTGGCGATGTAAGGCGTGAGGTTGTTGGGAATGCCTTTGGGATCTTCGCCGATAAGTCCGCTTTCGTGCGCGCCCACCGGGTTGAAATAGCGAAGCAGTATCACTTTCCACGATTTGTCGGCGACGTAAAGATCCTTGAGTATTCCTTCAAGGTAAAGTTTCGTCGAGCCGTACGGGTTTGTGGTGGAGAGCCTGCAGTCTTCCGTAAGGGGCAGACGTTCGGGCGAGCCGTAAACGGTGGCGGACGACGAGAAAACTATTTTCTTTACGTTGTATTTCGCCATCGTTTCGAGAAGCACGATAGTGCCGTAAATATTATTGTCGTAGTACGCAAGAGGAATTTTGACGCTCTCGCCTACCGCCTTGAGCCCGGCGAAGTGAATTACCGAATCGATCTCGTTTTCCTCGAAGATCTTTTCGAGCTTTTCCCTGTCGCGGATATCGGCTTCGTAAAACTTCGGTTTTACGCCGGTTATTTGCTTTACTCTGTCGAGAACGACGGCGTTTGAGTTGACTAAATTATCGACCACGATGACGTTGTAGCCGAGTTTGATGAGTTCGACGCAGGTATGCGAGCCGATATATCCCGCGCCGCCGGTAACGAGAATGTTTTTGTCCATTATTATACCTCCGAGCATATTTTCCGCTTATATTATAAAGTAAAACGCCGCAAAAAGCAACGATTTTGCCTATATTTACGCGCGCATAAAGCAAAAATATTTACTTAGGACGTCGAAAATTGCCGATACGGATTATTCCGACGATCTCGGCGCGGGACGAAGCGTAACCGTTGCCGGCTTTTCGATATTACCGACGCGCCGCGCCGGATAAGACAAAAGGAATAAGTTTACACAATTATTTTTATCACTTGCGCTCAAAACAGTTGTAAAATACCGAAAAAAATGTTATACTTTTCGCGTAGAAAAATTTTGGAGGTTTACTATGCATTTTTCTAAAGCGGTAGAAGAAATGGTTTGCGTCGCAAAAGGACCTAACCACGGACCTGCTCCCATACCCGAAGAAGGCAAATGGGTACAGGCGAAAGAGATCAAGGATATCAGCGGTCTTACTCACGGCGTAGGCTGGTGCGCACCGCAGCAGGGCGCTTGCAAACTCACGCTCAACGTCAAAGACGGCGTTATCAGAGAGGCGCTCGTCGAGACGCTCGGTTGCTCGGGTATGACTCATTCGGCGGCTATGGCGGGCGAAATTCTCCCCGGCAAGACGCTTCTCGAAGCGCTCAACACCGACCTTGTGTGCGACGCCATCAACACGGCTATGAGGGAACTTTTCCTTCAGATAGTTTACGGCAGAACGCAGTCGGCTTTTTCCGAGAACGGTCTTGAGATCGGCGCGGGAATGGACGATCTGGGCAAAGGAACGCGCAGTCAGATCGGCACCATTTATTCGACCGAAGCGAAAGGCGTAAGATATCTTGAAATGGCGGAAGGTTATATCACCCGCCTCGCTCTCGACGAAGAGAACCTTATCATCGGTTACGAATTCGTAAAACTGGGCGTAATGATGGAGAAGATCAGAAACGGTGTAAACGCGGAAGAAGCGCTCAAGGCTTCGACCGGACATTACGGCAGATTCGAGGGCGCCGCTATGTATATCGATCCTCGCAAACAATAAGGAGGCGCATCATGGCAGTAACTTTTGAAGGATACGAGAAGAGAATCGACAAGATCAACGTCGCTCTCAAGAAGTACGGAATGAAAGATCTCGAAGAGGCGCGCAAAGTTTGCCTCGACAAGGGCATCGACCCCGACAAGATCGTTAAGGGAGTTCAGATGATCGCGTTCGAAAACGCGTCGTGGGCTTATACGCTCGGCGTGGCGATCGCGCTCAAGAAAGGCTGCACCAAGGCGGAAGAAGCCGCTAAGGCTATCGGCGAAGGCTTGCAGGCGTTCTGCGTACCCGGATCGGTAGCGGAGCAAAGACTCGTAGGACAGGGCCACGGCAACCTCGCGGCAATGCTGCTCAGCGAGAAGACCAAATGCTTCTGCTTCCTTGCGGGCCACGAATCTTTCGCGGCTGCGGAAGGCGCTATCGGTATCGCCCGCAACGCGAACAAAGTCCGCAAAGAGCCGCTTAAGGTCATCCTCAACGGTCTCGGCAAGGACGCCGCTATGATCATTTCGAGAATCAACGGCTTTACTTACGTGCAGACCAAATTCGATTATTTCGCGGACAAACTCAATATCGTCAAGGAATACAAGTATTCTGACGGCGAGAGATCCAAGGTTAAGTGCTACGGCGCCGACGACGTAAGAGAAGGCGTGGCTATAATGCAGTACGAACACGTTGACGTTTCCATTACCGGAAACTCCACCAACCCCACGCGTTTCCAGCACCCCGTTGCGGGAACGTACAAGAAGTGGTGCGTAGACAACGGCGTTAAGTATTTCTCCGTTGCTTCCGGCGGCGGAACGGGACGTACTCTTCACCCCGACAACATGGCTGCGGGCCCCGCTTCTTACGGCATGACCGACACTATGGGCAGAATGCACTCCGACGCGCAGTTTGCGGGCTCGTCCTCCGTACCGGCTCACGTAGACATGATGGGACTTATCGGCATGGGCAACAACCCGATGGTAGGCGCGACGGTATCGTGCGCGGTGGCGGTCGAGGAAGCTTTCAAGAACTGACTTTTACGATCGGAGAGGAAGAGATGAAATCGTTTTTGATGCTCGGACAGTCCAATATGGCGGGACGCGGAGATTTCGGCGAAGTGGAAGAAATAACGAATCCGCTTTGCAAAATGCTCCGCAACGGCAGATGGCAACCTATGCGCGAGCCGATAAATCCCGACAGAGCGATTTTCGGGTATTATCACAGCGGAGTCGGGCTTGCCGCGAGTTTCGCCGACGAATACGCCAAGCGTTTCGAAGAGCCGGTAGGGCTTATTCCGTGCGCGGACGGCGGGACGTCGATTTCCGAGTGGCAGCCCGGCGAGCTCCTTTTTGACAACGCAATCTCAAACGCGCGCCTTGCTCAAAGGACGTCCGAAATAGTCGGTATTCTCTGGCATCAGGGCGAAAACGATTGCGTATCGCTGCAAAACGTCGCTCAGTATCGCGAAAAATTCAACAGGACGATTAGCGGAGTAATAACGCAATTAGGTTTGCCCGCTTCAGTGCCCGTCGTTATCGGCGAGCTGGGAGATTTCGTCGACAAA
The DNA here is from genome assembly GCA_902783025.1 of uncultured Eubacteriales bacterium. GTDB lineage: Bacteria > Bacillota > Clostridia > Christensenellales > Pumilibacteraceae > RUG12826. Next base: position 4,813 of record CACZPH010000087.1, read on the forward strand.
TGGGAAGGCGGCAGGTTCAGATACGTAAACGAACTTAACCCCGTCCTTAAGAGCCTTGCCGAAGAGTCGCCGAGTCGCGCTTTCGTAAGCGTACAAGGCTTGACTTGCAAGTATGACGGGATACATTTCAATTCCGCCTCTTACCGCGAGCTTGGCAAAAGGTATTTCAAGGCGTATCTCGGGATCTTAGGTCTTGAGGAGCGTTAAGATCGATAGTAAAACAAAACAAAAAACCGAATAAAAAAAGAACCGACGTAGTTTTGCGCCGGTTTTTTCTTGTTTTCTTATTTTTCCGCTCTCTTATCCTTATGTCATCCTGAGCCGTAGGCGTGAGGATCTACGGACTATGACTATTGCACCGCTTGTGAATTGAGCCGTAGCGGAACTATTACCGTATCTTCCGGTAAGTCCGCGGCGGATCTTCGCCGTCAAACGCCAAATCACAAAGGAAAAACCGAACAAAAAAAATCGACGTAGTTTTGCGCCGATTTTTTTGAAAAACACTTTTTGTTTTTTTTTATTCTTTTTTATTATCAAGGTCGCACGTCGGGTGCTTTTTCATTTGCATTTTTTGCTCGTACATTCTGTCGTCCGCCTGCTTGAAGAGTTCCTGCGGCGTAACGTCGGACATATCTTCGCTGAACGCGTAGCCGCACGCGATACGGATATTGTTTTGCGCTTGAATAAGCTCGAATCTTTCCATGCGCGCCGCGATCTCGTTGACGCTGACCGGGGAGAGGAAAGCCGCGAATTCGTCTCCGCCGAAGCGGAAGCAGTTGTCGCCCTTATCGTTGCCGAAGCAGTCGAGTATGCATTTTGCGGCGGAACGCAGCAAGTTATCGCCTTGCAAGTGGCCTCCGGTATCGTTGATGAGTTTCAGATCGTTGACGTCGAACGAGAAGAACGCCGCCGAGCCGGTGATTTTTTTGTCTTCGTAGTCGCCCGCGAGAATATGCGTAAAAGCGAGACGGTTAGGCAATCCCGTCAGCGCGTCGGTGTGCGCGAGGCTTCTTAAGTTTTGCTCGAGCAGATTCTTATTCTTAAGCAGTTCGTTATACGAAGTGGCGAGAAGCCGGATTTCCTTAAGACCGACGTTTTCCTGAAGCTTTTCGCCGTTTTCTATCTTGGTAACGTTGTCGGTAAGCGGCAAGATCAGCGAGAGGAGCAACAGCGCGAATACGATTATTATTATAATGCTGAGCAGAATAACGAGTACAAATTGCATCATCAGCGAATTTTTCATCCTGCGCGAGTATTCGTTATATTCGCCGTTGGTCGCCTCCAGGATCAGATCGCGCGCCTGGGCGGTATATTCGGTTATCAGCGTTTTTTTCGCGCCGTATTCTTCGCCGTTTACCAGTTCGCGCGCGTCCGTGCGCTTGTCCTGCGCGGTGGAGGAGGCGTATTTCGCGTCAAGTTCGATAGCGTCGAGTTCGGGATAAGCGGAAAGATCCACGTTGTACCCGAAGTCCGCCACGGCGCGAAGTTTCATTGCCTTAAGTTCGATATATACGAGAAGGTTTGACGTTTCGAGCGCTTGTTCGAGCGAGTGGACTGCGGATGTGTTATTGCTTTTTTTCAGCGTTTCGACCGCCTTTTCCCGGTTCTTGCCGTTGTATTCGTCGCTGTATTCTTTGAAATACGCGTCGATAAACGCCATAGTGCCGGTCGAAACGTAAAGTCTCGCGTTGTCGGTAAGAGTATTCGAGGCGTTTTGCAAATCGTCGGCGGCGCGGGTATATTCGAGATAATTCTCGTACGACGCCATCGTTTTGGAATTTAAGCCGTCGATCAAAAACGTCCTCATTACAACGAAGGCGTTAAGAGCGAAAATAATGATAATGGCGGGCAAAATCAGAGCTTTTGCCGAAAAACCTTGAATTTTCTTATATCTTTCTTTTGTCATTCGGGTCCTTTACGTTTTGGCAGGATAAAAACAACGCAATCAGTTAAGAAATCTGCAATATTATATCATAAAATTACGAAAATTTCAAGTATTTTTATATATTTGACATATATTATACCGCGCGTTTTCGATTTTTTTACCGTTTTTTTTGTTATTTCAGCCAAAACCGCGCCCCGATTATATGCATTTGACTAATTTTACAAAAAAATCGGACTTTTTTTAAAAAGGGTATTGACAAGAGGCGAAATTGAGGGTATAATACTCGCATATTTGAATAGAGGTTGTGGTTTTCATGACAAACTCGCGCAGTCGGTATTTTGCGCGGGCGGCAAAGGGGAAACCACCGAAGGGCGCAAGGCTTGACCGAAAGGCTTACTTCCCTGGGGTTGCGGATAAGATCCGCAGAACTGTCACGCAAGTGGAGCGCTATTCGGTATTGTTAATTTAAGCGTCTTTTGGCGTTTGATTTTCGCAATATTGCTCTACGGCGTATTGCGATTTTTTTATTGCAACGCCTTTTTCAAGTAAATTATCCTTAAAGGAGAGAGAAGAAATGAAAAAATTATTAGCACTTATTTTGTCCGTATGCGTTCTTCTAAGCGGTTTTGCGTTCGGCGCGTGCGCTCCGGCCAAGGAAGAAGGCAGCGTTTACGTAGGTCTCGAATGCGGGTATATCCCCTTCAACTGGACGCAAACGAGCGCTTCCGACGGCGCGGTAAAAATTTCCAACGCCGACGGTTACGCCAACGGTTACGACGTAATGATCGCCAAGAAAATCGCCGATAAACTCGGCAAAAAACTCGTTATCGTCAAGTACGATTGGGACGCGCTCATTTCCGGCGTAACGACGGGAGCGCTCGACTTTATCATCGCGGGCATGAGTCCTACCGAGGAGAGAAAGGAATCGATCGACTTTTCGCAGGCGTATTACGAGAGCCAGCTCGTTATCGTAGTCAAAGAAAACGGTCCGTATGCGGGCGCGACGACTTTGGCTGACTTTGCCGGCGCGAAAATCACCGCGCAGCAAGGTACTTTCCACCTCGACGCGCTGCAGGCGCAAGGTCCCGCTAAGGGCATAAACGTTCAGACCGCTATGTCGACGTTCCCCGAAATGACCGCGGCGCTTTCGGTAGGCACGATAGACGGGTACGTGGCGGAAGAGCCGGGCGCGATAGCGGACTGCGCGGCGACGAGCGGACTTACTTACGTTCACCTTATCAACAACGTTACCGGATTTACCGCGACGCCCGAAGATACGACGATAGCGATCGGATTCAAGAAAAACAGCAAGTATTCCGATCCCGTAAACGAAGCGCTCTCAGGGATAAGCGAGGCGGAACGCGCGCAAATGATGGAAACGGCGATAGCGCTCAGCGTCAACGCCGTCGACTGATAACGAATAAGCGCATATAGCGCAAAAGGCAGATTATGGAAAAGGTTTTGACGTTATTCCGAAAATACGGCTGGTGGCTCGCCAAAGGCGTAGGAAACACTATGCTTATAGCGATCACCGGCACGATAGTGGGACTGCTTATAGGTCTTGCCATAGGAGTATTCCGCACGATCCCGAGGCCGCGCAATAAGTTTTTGCGCGTACTCAAAAAGATCGGCGACGTTTTGCTCGCCGCGTACATCGAGGTATTCCGCGGCACGCCCATGATGGTCCAGGCTATGGTAATTTTCTGGGGATTCGCCCTTCTCAACGGCGGGCTCACTCTCGACGTGACTTTCTCGGCGTTTATCATCGTGTCGATAAATACCGGCGCGTATATGGCGGAGATCGTCCGCGGCGGCATAATGAGCGTGGACAAAGGTCAATTCGAGGGCGCGCAGGCGATAGGGATGTCGCATTTTCAGACGATGATCCACGTAGTGATCCCGCAGGTTATGCGCACGATACTTCCGTCGGTAGCCAACGAATTCATCATAAACATCAAGGATACGTCCGTACTCAACATTATCGGCTTTACCGAATTGTTTTTCCAGACCAGGACGATCGCGTCCAAAAACTACGATCTGTTCCTCGACTATCTCGTTACGGCGGCGATTTATTTCGCGCTTACTTTCAGTATTTCAATGATAATCCGCCTTATCGAAAAGAAGATGGAGGGGAAGAAAAACTACAAGGTCATAGGTTCGCAGAATATGGACGCGCAGTCCTTTGCCAAGGAGTTGTCGTAGTATGGAAATCAGCGAAAAAACTCAATACGTATCGCCCGAAAACGATTTTGACGAAATAATACGCGTCGAGCATCTCAGTAAGAATTTCGGCGAAAATACCGTGCTCAAGGACGTGGATTTTTCGGTAAGAAGCGGCGACGTCACGAGCATAATAGGCAGTAGCGGAAGCGGCAAATCGACGCTACTTAGGTGCATAAACTTATTCGAAGAGCCGAGCGGCGGAAGGGTACTTTTTCACGGCGAAGACGTGACGAAGGTGCGCAACAAATCCGCGTACCGTACCCGCGTGGGAATGGTGTTCCAGTCGTTTAATTTATTCAACAACATGACCGCGCTCAAAAACTGTACCGTAGGTCCGCGCAAAGTCCTCAAGGTGAGCAAGTCCGAAGCCGAAGACCGCGCTCTTAAGTATCTCGCGCAGGTCGGTATGGCGGATTACGTCAACGCCCGACCTTCCCAGCTTTCGGGCGGGCAAAAACAGCGCGTAGCCATAGCCAGAGCGCTTGCCATGGAGCCGGAAGTTTTGCTTTTCGACGAGCCGACGAGCGCGCTCGACCCCGAAATGGTCGGCGAAGTCCTTTCGGTCATGAAGAATCTTGCCGCCACGGGGCGCACGATGATCGTCGTAACGCACGAAATGGCGTTCGCGCGGGACGTGTCCAACAAAGTTGTCTTTATGGACGACGGAGTTATCGTCGAGGAAGGCGATCCGTCGCAAGTGTTCACGTCGCCGAAAGAAAAACGCACTCAGGAGTTTTTGGCGCGAATGCTCGCCGAAAAGAACTAAAAAGTATAAATCCCCGCTTTCCGACAGCGATAAGACAGTAAGAAAAGTCCGTTTTTTGCGGACTTTTCGTTTTTTAATCGTTTATTGTTTTGCATTTTACTTTTCGATATGTTATAATTGAGATATGAAAAACGCTAAAGCATCAAGAGTAATACAAATTATCATTACCGTCGGGCTTGCCGTGGGTTTTTTCTTTCTCAGCGGCTTTGCCGCTATCATGATCCCCGCCAACAGCCGTAACTTTTACAAATCGCAGTTCCGCAAATACGACAGCGTGCGGAATGTGCGCGAGCAAAGCGTATATCTCGACGACGCGGACGCGAGAGCGTATCTCGAAAACATCACCGAAGATCAGCTTCTCGACCTCATGGATCACACGATGCTGTACTGCATGGGCGGCACCGACGAGTTGAATATTACCGTGGACGGCAAAGTTCTCAAGGTTTACCGCGAGGACGAATACAGTCATATGCGCGACTGCCGCGCGTTGTTTATCGGCGGAGAAGTCATAGGCGGAATAGCGTTTTTGCTGCTGCTTATCGGACTTACTTACGTTTTGTTTTTCGGAAATAATTACTTCCGAAGGGCGCGAAAAGTTCCGTTTATCACAATCGGCGTGTGCTTTGGGCTGTTGGCTGTCGTAGGTCTTGCGGCGCTGATAAATTTCGACGCGGCGTTCGAGACGTTCCACAGGATATTTTTCAGCGGCAACTGGACTTTTTCCAACGGTCTTATGATCAACATGATAGGACCGATATTCCCGGATCTCGTGGCAAATATCGCCGCCGGTTGGCTGATTTCGCTTACCGTATTCACGCTTCTTTTTGCGGGCTACAATATTTATCTTTCCCGTCACGGCGCTTTCGGATTCGCCGCCGACTCCCGGACAAGGCGCGAGGCGCGCGAAGCGGAAAACGACGACGAAGAAGGCAAAGCGGAGCGCGAAGAAAAGCCCGACGAAACCGATCGTACCGATCAAAGCGACGGAATTTAGCGCAATCGTCCTCAAAACTATTGCAAAAATTATAAAAAAATATTATAATTATATAAAGCCTTACCATGCGCCCCGGTCCGCAAGCGGATTATGCGACGCAAGGAGTAGAAAATGAGCAAAATGTTCTGCGACAGCAACTGCGAGATAGATTATCGCGTTGCGGAAGAACTCGGGCTCGGGGTTATCAAAATGGGATATACCGTGTCCGACGATATGTACTTTTACGACCTTGGTAAAAATACCGACAACAAGGCGTTTTTCGACAGGCTCCGTAAGGGCGAAACGGCTAAGACTCAGGCGCTCAACGCTTCCGAATACGCCGGGTATATCGAGCCGTATTTTGCCAAGGGCGAGGATATTTTGTACGTGTCTTTTTCGCACGAAATGAGCGGCACTTTCGGATCGCTGAAAATGGCGCTCGACAATCTGAAACCAAAGTACCCCGAGCGCAGATTTACGTTAGTCGACACCCGCCATATATCCATGGGCGCGGGCAAAGTGGTCGAGTACGCGGCCCGACTTCACAACGAAGGCAAATCGGACGACGAAGTCGCGGCGGCGGTCGCGAAATTCCGGGACAAAGTGCAGACGTATTTTACGGTAGGCAACGTAATGTATCTGGTGCGCGGCGGCAGGCTCTCTCACTTCAAAGGCGTGATCGCTTCGGTGCTCCGGATAAAGCCCATCGTTCATACCGAGGACGGCAAACTCGTTAATATCGAAAAGGCGCAGGGAAGACGCAAGTCGATAAGAGCGCTGTTCGATAAAATAGATCCGGACAAAGTCGACTTTTCGTATCCGTTTACGATCATGCAGGCGGATTGCGAAGCCGACGCGGAGACTCTTGACGAAATGATAAAGGCCGCTTTCCCCGCGGCGACGACCGAAATACGCATAGTCGGACCGGTTATAGGCGCGCATTGCGGACCGGACACGCTCGGATTGATATTCGTTGAAAAGTAAACTCGACAAGTTAATCGCGCTTTTTGCGCTGCCGTTTTGTTTCGCCTCGTGCGCGAAAGAGAGTTATACGACGTCGACGTCGACTGTTTTTGCCTCTTCGATAGTATCGACGGTTTCGGTTCTCGGCGCCGATAACGCGGCGAAGGAATGCGAAGACGCGGCGAAGGCGCTCGACGGGTCTATAAATCCGTATTTGAGTTCGTCTTACATCGCGCGTTTTAACGCTATGAGCGCGGGAGAAATGGAAGTCGACGAATACGTATATACGCTTTTTGATCTGAGCAAGAAGTACAACGCGCTCACGTTCGGCGCGTTCGATCCCACGCTTTCGGCGCTCTCGACGGCGTGGAGCGTGGACTCCGGGAGCCTTACGGACAGCAAAAACGATCCCGATTCCGTCGTTCTTCCCGATCACGACTTACTCGGCGATTACAAGTCGCACTTTGGCGAAATAAGCGCGAGAGAGGAAGACGGCAGGTATTACCTGTCCAAGACCTCGGCTGAAGCCTCGCTCGACTTCGGCGGAATCGCGAAAGGGTATCTTACCGATCTTTACGCCGCGATTTTAGCAAATCACAGTGCCAAAAGCGCGCTTTGCGACGTAAGCGGCAACCTTTATCTTAAAGGCAAACGCTACGACGGCGCGGCGAAAAAGGACTGGAAAATAGGCGTAGCCAACTGCTTCGGAAGAGGCGGCGCGTATCTTACGGGGCTTGTCAGCGGCGGGGACGAATATATCGTTACGAGCGGCACGTACGAGCGCTATTATACCAAGGACGGCGTAAAGTATTGCCACCTTATCGATCCTTTTACGCGTATGCCGGTGGGCGTTGAATACGACGGAGCGTACAAGCAGAGCGAAAGTTATCTTATATCCGTGACGGTGATCGGCGACGAAGGCGCGAAATGCGACGCGCTCGCGACCGCGGTGTGCGTGCTCGGCGCGCAAAAGGGAGCCGAACTTCTCGATTCGCTTTCGCTCAAAGCGGTTATCGTGACGAGCGACGGAAAGTACAAGGCGATCGGCGACGTCAGACTTCTCGACGGGTATATGCTCGGGGAGCTCGAAGCGTTATGACGGACAGAGTGGACAAATTACGTTCGTCGAAGCCGTTTTCGCTTTTGGACGCCGTCATCATAGTTATCGTATCCCTGCTTTGCCTCGTTCCGCTGTTTATACCCAAAAAAACCGGCAAAACGGTCAGCGTTACTTATCGTGGCAAAACGTCCGTTTACGAGCTGAGCGCCGACCGGATCATCGACTTCGACGGCAAAATAAAAGTCGAGATAAAAGGCGGCAAGGTGCGCGTCAGCGAATCCGACTGTCCGTCGCACACCTGCGTTGCGCGCGGATACGTCAGCAACGCCGGCGAAACGATAGTGTGTTTGCCTAACGATCTCGTAGTTCGCGTGAGCGGCGAAGAGATCGATGCGGTAACGGGAGGCGGCGTATGAATTCGCGCAAAGTTGCCCGTCTTGCGCTTTTGAGCGCGATATCTCTTATTCTGGGGCTTATAGAGAGCAGATTGCCGCCGCTGTTATGGTTTGTCCCGTACGTCAGGCTCGGACTTGCCAACGTAGTCGCGCTTTTCGCGATATTTACGGACGGCGCGAAAGTCGGGTGTTTCGTTTTGACTATCAAATGCGTCCTTGTTTCTCTTCTTTCGGGGAATCCGGTCGCGTTGATATACTCGTTGACCGCCGGTCTGATAAGCTACTGGATCCAGTACGCGCTTATCAGATATCTGCTGGGCAAAATCAGCGTAATAACCGTCGCGTTTATCGGCGCGGCGGCGCACAATTTTACGCAGCTGATAATTGCCGCGCTGATAGTCGGGGTCGACTTGACTTCGCTTGCGGTTTTGTTCTTACCCGCGAGCGCGGTAGCCGGTTTATTTACGGGGACCGTGACTTACTTGCTCGTAAAGCGTCTTCCGGTATCACTGCTTAAGGACGGAAAAACTAATCATGGAGGAGATGCAAATGAACGCTTTTGACATCTTAAAAGAAAGAGGATTTATCAAACAAACCGTGTACGAAGACGATCTTCGCCGCACGCTCGACAACGAAAAGGTATCGTTTTACGTAGGCTTCGATCCCACGGCGGACAGCCTGCATATCGGACACTATATACCCATTATGGCTATGGCGTGGATGCAAAAATGCGGACACAAGCCCATTGCGCTCATCGGCGGAGGTACGGCGATGATCGGCGATCCGTCGGGCAGAACGGATATGCGCAAAATGATGACGAAGGAGACCATCGACCACAACTGCGCGTGCTTCCGCAAGCAAATGGCGAGATTTCTTACTTTCGACGGCGACAACGCGACGACGTTCGTAAACAACGGCGACTGGTTGCTCGGGCTCAATTATATCGAGTTTTTGCGCGATATCGGCACGTATTTTTCGGTCAACGAAATGCTCACCGCCAAGTGCTTCAAGACTCGTCTTGAGCGCGGATTGTCTTTCCTCGAGTTCAACTATATGCTCATGCAGGCTTACGACTTCCTCGTATTGTACCAAAAGTACGGCTGCAAGATAGAAATGGGCGGCAACGACCAGTGGTCCAACATCCTCGCTGGTATGGAGCTCGTAAGAAGAAAGAAGGGTGATTCCGTTTACGGCCTCACATTTACTCTCCTTACTAACAGCGAAGGTAAGAAGATGGGTAAGACAGCCAAGGGCGCTGTCTGGCTCGACGCGAACAAGACACCCGTTTATGACTTCTACCAGTACTGGAGAAATGTCGATGATGCTGACGTCATCAAGTGCATGAAGCTTCTGACGTTCCTGCCCATGGAAGAGATCAACGAGTACGCGA
>CACZPH010000088.1 GCA_902783025.1 uncultured Eubacteriales bacterium
CCGCGAACGGCAATTTGTTCGAAACCGAGTTTGCGGTACAAAGAAAGAGCGGGGGCGTTAGCGGAATTGACTTCCAGAAACGCGCGTTTTGCGCCCCTTGCCTTGCCCGTGGCGACGATAGTATTTAATATTCCGCTTCCCGCGCCTTTGTGACGGAAATCCTCAAAAACCGCGATATTGCAGATATTAAGTTCGTCGAGTATGAGTTGCGCGCCGCCGTAGCCGACGATCTTACCGCCGTCAGTCGCCTTGACGAAAATATACGAGTCTTGCTTCAAACTGTCCAGTATGGTCTTTTCGCTCCACGGACATTCGATATATTTACTTTCCAAAAGCGCGCAAATCGCCGCGTCTTCGGGTAAAAGCGGTAAAAATTCCATGATCATTTACTCTTATTCTTCTCGTTCAGTTCGCGCTCCGCCTGAGAAGGCATAACGTAAAACGGCAAAACCTTGTCGAATTCGTCCTTTATTCCGCCTTCGATCTTGCGCTTTATGGCTTCTTTTTCGAATAATGCGCGGTCTTTGACGAGCCTGAAATCCGTGTATTTCGCGGTCTTTTCGTCGCAAACGGTTTCGCCCGAGAGCGTATCGAGCTCGTCCAGAGTAAGAGAATACGCCTCGCCTTCCATAACTCCCGGAGCCTTGAAGCGCGCGACGTAAAAGTTCCTGCCCCAGCCGTAAGTCACTACGTTTCCGCTCCCCTCAAGAGCCAGCGAATACACGGAAAGATTATCTATCCCCATAAGAGGGATCCCGAGCGCGTACGCAAACGCGCGGGCGGTATTTACGCCGATACGTATGCCGGTAAACGATCCCGGACCTACGAAAACGACGATCGCGTCGAGATCGTTGAGTTTCATGCCAAGCTCGGCGAGCATTTCGTCGGTCTTGGGCAAAAGCGCTTCCGAAGCCGCAGTTATTTCGTCGTCGCAAAACTCTATCGTCTTTTTGCCATCGCTTAGTAAAATTTCCACGCCTATCGACGTGTTGTACGCGAGATACTTCATGCTAAAACTCAATATGCTTTACGTTTTCCTTGTCCGAGTACCTGTAAAGTACGATTTTGCCGCCTATGCATTCCACGACCGTCGCTTTGAGAGAAACGGCAAGATCGGGAGCGATCTCTTTCGCCTTAAGTTCGCAGGTCTTAAGAACGCTTATTTTGATAAGTTCGTTTTTGTCGAGATACTTGTCCACGCTCTCTTTTACCGCCTCGGTAACGCCGCCCTTGCCTATGATGCAGGCGGGCTCGGTCGTGTGCGCGATCGATCTTAAGGAAGCGCGCTGTTTACTCGTAAAATTCATATTTTATCTCCCTTACGTTTTCGCCGAAATACGAAAACGAAATTTTTTTGTACTCGATCGGCAAGGCGCTCTCGATATTGCTCGCCCACTCGATAACGCATACGCCGTTTTTCGCCTCGAAAAACTCGGTAAGCCCGGCGTTGTACGCCTCTTCGCCGCCGTGAAGCCTGTACGCGTCGATATGGTAAACCTTAAGGCTCTCGCCTTCGTAAACGTTGAGTATCGTAAAAGTCGGCGAAGTTACCGGGACTTTTACTCCCAAAGCCGCCGCCAAACCCTTGGTAAATACGGTTTTGCCCGCGCCCAGCCTGCCTTCGAGCGCGATAACTTCGCCGCCCTTGAGGCTTTTGCCCAACTCAAAACCGAGCGAATAAGTTTCCTCTTCGCTATTCGATAATTCTATCGTCGTCTTCGGGGTTTTCTTGTTCAATTTGCGCTCCGTCGTCTTGGTTTTGTTTTTCCGCGTTTTGCTCTTCCGCTTCGCTTTGCTCCGTGTGTTCTTCTTTCGCGTTTTTCTTGTCCTGCGGCGGGAATATCAGATCGAACAGCTTAACGAGTTTTTTGTAAAGAAGGAACGTGATAAGCGCGCATATTGCGCCGCGAAGCAAGTTGAACGGCAGTACCGAAAGGAATATGTAAAAAAGGTAAAAAGTCTCCTTGGTCGCCGCAGGGAAAAGCGCCGCTATCATGTTTACGAGCGGATCCCAGTTGCCGCCGAAAAACGCGGTCACGTAGAAAGGCACTAAAATAAATCTGTTGGCAAGCATCGCCGTCGCGGTCGTGGAACCTATGCCGATAAGAAGCGAAATAATCGCGCCTTTTTTCGTACGGTGGAACTTGTAAAACAGCGCGCTCGGCAGTACGAACGCCGTGCCTATAAGAAAATCCGCAAGTTCGCCCACGCAAGCCGTCCCGGTAAAGGGAAGCTTGAGAAGCGTGCGCATTATTATTACCGCTTCGCCGCCTATCGGTCCCGTCATAAACCCGGCAAGTAGCGCCGGCATATCCGAGATCTGCAATTCCAAAAACGACGGGAATATGGGCAGAGGGAACTTTACGAACATATACAGCACGTACGACAAAGCCGTAAATACGGCTATCTGGGTGATCTTGCGGGCATAAGAATACGCTTTCATTTTTTTAACTCCCTAAAAAATAAATTTTCCGAGGGAATCAAACAATATTTAATTGCCGACTCGTCTCATCCGGACTATACCGTCGGCGAACGAATTTCACGCTCTCGGGCACGCGCGGAAAAGCGCGGGCTTTGCAGGCTTTACTGCCGGTGGGGACTCTCACCCCGCCTCCGTTGCCACTAAGGGCTGTCGAACCTTTACAGCTTGAGCGCTTTGAATAACGCGGGCGCGCCCACCACCGCGAAAGCCGTCACGATGAAGTACCGCACGAACTCGCTTACAAACATCGACGGGATCGGAATAAGCTTGAGAACAAACCGAAGTCCCATCGCGACAGCGAGTCCCGCGACTACCTTGACGATATGTTTCCATATCTTGTCGCTGTGAACGTCGTAACGGACGAAGTTCTTTTCGAATACATAGCCCGAAGTGAAAGCGCAAAAAGTGCCCAACGCTACGAGCATATTTTTCCCGGCGACGCCCGTAAAATACAGCACGAGCGCGACGATAAAGCACAAGGGCGCGGCTATATACGCAAACAAGTCTTCTTTTTCGCCCATAAGGTCGAAAAGCCTGCCGAAAAACAAACCGATCAATACTCCGACGGCGCAACCGGCAAGCACGTCGGTAATAAAGTGCTGACCTAAGTATACGCGCGAAAACATCACGAGCAAAGTCGCTACGCCGCCGATAATATAGACGTAGACTTTGCGCGTTTTGTCGGACAATTGCGCCGAAAGGTTGGCTATCGAGTGGGAATGCCCGCTCGGAAACGACCAGCCGTGAGTTTCTTCGCCGATAGAGCGCACCGAATCATACGTGTACGGGCGCGGGCGAGCGACGAGAACTTTTATCACTTCGCTCAAAGTATGTCCCACGAAAAACACGCACGCAAATCTGTACCCGTAGCGCTTATCGAAGCACCAGTATATTATCAGCGCCGCCGCCAGTAATACGTATTCGGTCCCCAAAAAGGAAAAAGCCTTGTTGAGAAAATCGAAAAACGGGCTTGACAGGCGCTGAAGCGCTTCGTTTACTCCTATATCGAAATTCATTCTTCGTATCTCTCCACGTTGTTCCCTTCGTCCCAAAGCCGCTCTATCTGGTAATATTCGCGCAGTTCCTTGTAAAAAACGTGCACTATTACGTCGCCGTAATCGAGCGCCGACCACTTCGCGTCGATGTCGCGGTGGTTGATATTTCTGCCGCGTTTGCCCATTTCTTCGTCGACGTACTCCGCCAAAGCTCGTACCTGAGTAGTGGATTGAGCCGAGCAAATGACGAAATAATCCGCGATTACGGACTTGCCCCTAAGATCGACGATAACGATGTCTTTACCCTTTTTGTCCGCAAGCAAAAAAGCCGTCGCGAGCGCAAGCTGATGAGAATCGGCAAAGTCGTAAGAGTTGAATTTTTCTTCGTTTTCCATAGTTTTTCCTTTCTACTTCTTGCAGTAGTAGTCGTACGCTTCGAGCGTGGGAGAATAAATATTCCTGTCTTTTCCGCGAAGATAACTTACGGTATGTTCGAGCGCCGCGCGCATTCCCTCCTCAAGGGATCTTGATTGGGCGCGGCGGATCTCGTCGACGCCCTCGAACGCGCGCCCCTCTTCCGTCATGTCGGCAAGATAAATCAGCATTTCGAGAGGACTCATATTTCTTTTGCCGCAGGTGTGATTGCGCACCGCGCCAAGGACTTCTTCGTCCTTCTCGCCCTCTCTCCTTGCTATCGCCTCGCCTACGAACGAGTGTAATACCGCCTCCGGGCACTCCTGCGCCGCCTCGTCAAGCGACAAACCTAATTGCTTTGCCCGCTCGAGTGAAACGTACTTGCCTATATCGTGCCAAAGCGCCGCGCGGATCGCTTTGTCCGCGTCCAGAGAGTGGATCCTCGCCAGCACGACGGCTTGCTTCGCCACCCTGTAAGTGTGCTCTATGCGCGTTTGTTTAAGCCCGTATTTGCCATACAGCGCCGTGATCGGGCAATACGCTCTGTAAAGAGAATTTTCGGTAATGTATTCGGCGATTTTTGCGGGTACCGCGTCGCTTACCCTATCGAAAGCCACCGCGATTTTTACTTCGCTCGACGAACCGTCTTCGCCGACGAAAGGCGCGGATTCGAACTTAAAGCCGAATTTCTCAAGTCGCTCGATATGCTCCGCGCTCACATCGTAAAACGGGCGCTTTACTACGTAAAAAATCACGTTTTCGGCAAGATACCCGGCGTTTTTCCACTTGTCGAGCGTATAAAGCATATCCGTTCCTACGCAAAAATACAATTCGGGGTATATCTTCTTGTATTTTTCGACGGTAAGATACGTATAACTTACGCCTTCGCTCGCTATTTCGCAATCGGATATCTCGACGTTAGAGGGAAAACGACAGGAAGCAAGCAATTCCATGCGCTCTTTGCCGTCAAGCGCCTTAACGTCCGTCTTAAAAGGCGAAACGCGGCTCGGAACGACTATCACGCGGTCGAACCTTGCCGAAAGTTCGCCTATCAGCGCGACGTGCGCATTGGTGGGCGGATCGAAACTGCCGCCGAAAATAACTACGCGTTCCATCGTTTACTCCACAAACTCGAATTCGACGTCGAGTATACGTACCGTGTCGCCGTCTTCGATACCCGCTTTCTTGAGCGCTTTGAGAACGCCGCTGTCCTTAAGTTTGCGCTGAAAATACGCGAAAGAGTCCGTACTGTCGAGCACGACGTTGCGGGCAAGTTCTTCTACCATGCCGCCGCTGACGTCGAAAGCCCCGTCGTCGTCGCGCGTAACGTAAAAAGAGTCTACGTCGCGTTTCTCGTACTCGAACGGCTCGAATTCCATAGCCGAAACCGGCGGTAAATCTTTGAGCGTTTCCCAAATGCGCTTTTTGAGTTCGTCCACGCCCTCGCCTATAATTGCGCAAAGAGATACGGGATCGGTGTGCGTTTTTGCCTTGAAATCCGCTATTTGCTCGTCGGTCGCCATATCGACTTTGCTGAGCGCCACAATTTGGGGAACGGAAGCTAACTTTTCGTCATATACGGCAAGTTCGCGGTTTATATTGAAGTAATCGTCTACCGGATCGCGGCCTTCGCTGCCCGAAATATCGACTACGTGCACGATCATTCGCGTGCGGTCTACGTGGCGCAAAAAGTCGTGGCCAAGCCCAGCGCCTTCGCTCGCGCCGTCGATAAGTCCGGGTATATCCGCCACTACGAAACGATGATCGTAATACTCTACTACGCCTAAGTTCGGCGATAAAGTCGTGAAGTGATAGTTGGCTATCTTCGGCTTTGCCGACGAAATGACGGACAAAAGCGTGGATTTACCTACGTTGGGATAGCCCACGAGCCCTACGTCGGCTATGGTGAGAAGTTCGAGCCTTACGCATTTTTCGTCGGTTTTTTGTCCGCATTGCGAAAACCTCGGAGCCTGGCGGCGCGAAGACTTGAATCTCGCGTTGCCCTTGCCGCCGAACCCGCCTTGCAAAACGACTTTTTCGTCGCCGTCCGAAAACATATCCGCTATCACGCCGCCGCTTTCGTCGTCGCGTATAACGGTACCCTTGGGCACCGGAATAATAAGCGGTTTCGCGTTTTTGCCGTGACAAAACTTGCCCGAACCGTTTTCGCCGTTGTCGGCGCGGTAGTGCTGCGAAAAGCGGTAATCGTTGAGCGTGCTCATATTGGGATCAACGACGAATACCACGTCGCCGCCCTTACCGCCGTCGCCGCCGTCCGGTCCGCCGTTGGCTACGTACTTTTCGGTATAAAACGAAGTGCAACCGTTACCGCCGTCGCCGGCCTTTATATAAATTTTGGCAATATCGGTAAACAATTTTTACTCCTTTTTTCTTTTAGTCCGTAATGCCGAAACCGTCGAGTATGGTGCGGCTCGCTTTTCTGCCCGCGCCCATAGCGAGTATTACGGTAGCCGCTCCGGTAACCGCGTCGCCGCCGGCGTAAACGTTTTTGATCGAAGTCTGCATTCCTTCGTCTACGATAAGCGTACCTTTGGGGTTGGTGGCGAGTTTTTCGCAACTGTCCTTGATAAGCGGGTTAGGCGTCGTGCCGAGCGCTACGATGACCATATCCGCGTCTATTTCGAATTCGCTGCCCTTGATCGGAACGGGACGGCGACGGCCGCTCGCGTCGGGCTCGCCGAGTTCCATTTTTACGCACCTGAGCTTGTTTACCCAGCCGTTTTCGCCGAGCATTTCGACGGGGTTGCAAAGAAGTTTGAATTCGATGCCTTCCTGCTCCGCGTGATGGATCTCTTCTTTTCTCGCGGGCATCTCTTCCCTGCCTCTGCGATAGATGATCGACACGTGCTCCGCACCCATTCTCAGCGCCGTGCGCGCCGCGTCCATAGCCACGTTGCCCGCGCCTATTACCGCTACGTTCTTTCCGCGCATAACGGGAGTCGCGCAGTCGGGCTTGTACGCGCCCATAAGGTTTACGCGCGTAAGATATTCGTTGGCGGAAAATACGCCGTTAAGGTTTTCGCCGGGAACGCCCATAAAGGACGGCAAGCCCGCGCCCGATCCGATGAATACCGCGTCGTATTTGTCGGTAAGCTCGTCGATAAGCAGAGTTTTGCCGACTACCGTATTGAAGTGGATCTTCGCGCCGAGCGCCAGAACCGAATCGATTTCGTTCTTTACCAGCGCTTTGGGAAGTCTGAATTCGGGAATACCGTAGGTAAGTACGCCTCCGGCTTTGTGGAACGCCTCGTAAATGTCGACTTCCACGCCGCGTTTAGCCAGTTCCGCCGCGCAGGTAAGCGCCGACGGGCCGCTTCCGACGATAGCCGCGCGCTTTCCGCACGGAGTAATTTTCTCTTCCTTTACTCCCTTGCTAAGAAGATAGTCGCCCACAAAGCGCTCGACCGCGCCGATAGATACCGGCTCGTCGACGCGCGCGCGAAGACATAACTTCTCGCACTGCTCTTCCTGCGGGCATACTCTGCCGCAAACCGACGGGAGCGAATTGGTGGACTTGATTATTTTGCCCGCGTCGTCGAATCTCTCTTCGGCGACCGCTTTCATAAACTCGGGTATGCGAACGGAAACGGGACAGCCTTTCATGCAGAGCGGGTTTTTGCACTGCATACATCTCTTCGCTTCCGCCATAGCGAGTTCTTTGGTGTATCCGAGCGCGACTTCTTCGAAGTTATGTCCGCGAACTATCGGATCCTGCTCGGGCATTTTATTTCTGGGGGTTTTAACTATAGCCATTATCTTTTTTCTCCTGTCAATCTGCAAACGTGTTCTTTTTCGGTAGCCTTGTACGCGCCGAGTCTTGCCATGGCCTCAGCCCAGTCGATCTCGTGTCCGTCGAACTCGGGACCGTCTACGCAAGCGTATTTTGTTTTGCCGCCCACGCTGACCCTGCAGCATCCGCACATTCCCGTTCCGTCTACCATGAGCGGGTTCATGCTCACTACCGTCTTAACGTTGTATTCCTTGGTAAGATTAGCCACCGCGCGCATCATCGGCATAGGTCCTACCGCCATTACGCAGTCGTATTCGCCCTTTTCCAAATGCTCCTTGAGCACGTCGGTAACGAAACCTTTGCGCACGTAACTTCCGTCGTCGGTCGTAAGGTATAAGTTTTTCGCCGCCTTGCGGAACTCGTCTTCGTACATAATAAGATCTTTGGTGCGCGCGCCTACGATAACGTCGGCGCTCTTACCTATGCTCTTAAGGTACTTTGCTTGCGGATATATTACCGCGGTACCTATTCCGCCGCCGACTAAGCAAATGCGCTTGTATTCGGTAAGATCGGTAGGTCTGCCGAGCGGGCCTACGAAATCCGCGATATACCCGCCCTCTTCTACTTGGGCGAGTTTGAGAGTCGAATAACCGACTTCCTGCACGAGTACGGTAACCGTTCCCGCGGCGATGTCGAAGTCGCAAATGGTAAACGGTATGCGTTCGCCTTCTTCGTCGACGCGCAAAATGATAAACATTCCGGGCTTTGCCTTAGCGGCTACAGCGGGCGCTTCCACTACGTATTCGCACACGTTGGGCGCAAGTCTTCTCTTCTTGACGATTCTGTTCATAAGTACCTCTGTTTATTATTTGGATTTTCGATTATTATACTCGCACAATCCGCTTACCGGGCAGTTATTGCACTGCGGGCGCTGCGACTTGCACGTATATCTGCCGTGAAAAATGAGTACGTGGTGCATAAGCGTGTATTCGTCGGGCGAAAGGACTTTTCGAAGTCCCATTTCGACTTCGTACGGCGTTTTTCCCTTGGCAAGAGCAAGACGGTTTGCCGTGCGGAAAACGTGCGTGTCCACCGCTATCGCCTGCCGCTTGAACGCTTCGCTCATCATGACGTTGGCGGTTTTGCGCCCCACTCCCGGAAGCGAAGTGAGCACGTCGAAGTCGTCGGGTACTACGCCGCCGAACTTGTCGCGGATGACTTTTGCGCACGCGATGATGTTTTTCGCCTTGCTGTGGTAAAACCCGCACGAGAAAATGCGCTTCTCAAGGTCCGCCTGATCCGCCGCCGCGAAATCCGCCGGCGTGGAATATACCTTAAACAGTTCTTCCGTTACGGCGTTTACGCGCTTGTCGGTGCATTGCGCGGACAGTATCACGGCGACGAGAAGCTGAAACGTGTCGCCGTAATCGAGTTCGCATTCCGCCATAGGATAGGCTTCTTTAAGTTTGTCGATAAGCTTACGTTTGTCGTCCATACTCCACCGTGAAAACAGATATGCTTTATTATAGCACAATAAAACGGTTTTGTCATTACTTTTCGATATATTTATATTGATATATTTAAAAAATATATTTATAGTCGGCGGAGGGAATAACGGGGTTTCGGGTACGCTGTTGCGCATAAACGGTGAGACGTTTTGACGCCGTAGATTCTTCACTACGTTCAGTGACAGCGGAAAAAACGAAAAAACAAAGTAAACATAAAAAAATGACCTTGTATAAAACAAAAACGGTTTTTATACAATTTGATTCGAAGGAAATACCGCGGATCGGAATTACAAGAAAAAAATACGATAAATAATAGTTTAATCTCCCGACTTATATTAAGTCGGGAGATTAAAAATTGTTGTAAATACTATATTTTACTGTGTTTTGACTACAAACAATCATAGTCGACGCAATCTTCGCCGCAAAAAGCAAGCAGGTCAAGGAAGGCGTGCCCACAGATGTGAGCGGTCGTGGGACGACTCCCAACTAAATCGAAGAGTTTTTACGCTTGAAAACCACTACGCTAAATCAAGGAAATTTTCGCGGGTCAGACGCAAGCAAGACGAGGCGCGAGGCGAGGGACGAGAGGCGCGAGGCGAGGGACGAGAGGCGCGGTCGTGGGACGAGAGGCGCGGTCGTGGGA
>CACZPH010000089.1 GCA_902783025.1 uncultured Eubacteriales bacterium
CGTGGTGACCGTAAAAGACGGAAGCGGTGACGAAAAAGAAACCGCGGCTCTCGTACTTGCGGCTTTGTCCGGCGCGCTCGACAATCTCGAGGCGATGCGAGTAAGGGAAGGCGAGACCATCAAGGCGGATTTTACGAAGCTCATAGGCAATATCGAAGAATATCTCAACAAGGCGAAGCGGCGCGCGCCCAAGGTGGTCGAAGACTTTCGTCTGAAAGTCGAGGAGCGCATCAGAGAACTGCTCGGCGAAGTCGAGGTCGACGAGGCGAAACTGCTTAACGAAGTGGCGTTTTTTGCGGATAAGGCGGACATAAACGAAGAAATGCAAAGGCTTACTTCGCATATAGGACAGTTTTACGAAATACTCGAACTGGACGAGCCGCAGGGCAGGAAACTCGATTTTCTTTCGCAGGAAATGAACCGCGAGATAAACACCATGGGAAGCAAGTCGAACGACAAGGAACTTACTTCGTACGTTCTGGCAATGAAAAACGAATTGGAAAAAATCAAGGAGCAGATCAGAAATGTCGAATAAGAAAACCAACGAAAAACTCAAAGGTTCGCTCTTTATCATTTCCGGACCGAGCGGAGCGGGAAAAGGGACGATCTATAACCGTATTCTCGAACTTAAGCCCGAAATGAAAAAGTCCGTTTCGGTTACCACGCGCGCTCCGCGGCCGGGAGAGATCGAAGGCGTTCATTACTATTTCAGGACTCTCGAGCAGTATCAGGAAATGATCGCCGGCGGAGAATTTTTGGAGACCGCGCAGGTATATAAGAACTGTTACGGCACTCCCAAAGCTCCGGTATTCAGGATGCTCGACGAGGGATGCGACGTACTGTTCGAGATAGATACCTTGGGCGTAAAGCAAGTCAAGGCGCGCTATCCCGAAGCGGTCGCCATATTCATTATGCCGCCGAGTTTCGAGATTTTGGAGCAGCGTCTTCGCGGCAGAGGCACCGAGAGCGAGGAAAGCATTCAGCGCAGACTTTCCGCCGCCAAAAGCGAACTTATGAAGTATAATCTTTTCGACTATATAGTTTTCAACGACGACATTGATAAAGCGACCGCGGACGTAGTGTCGATCATCGACGCAGAAAAGCGCAGAATAAAAAACAATCTCGGCGAAATACAATTGATTTTAGACAGCAAAAAACAATAAAAGGAGTTAGTTATGATAATCGATCCACCCAACGATAAACTTATCGAAAAAGTAGGCGGTTGCAAGTACGCGCTTGCGATCGCGTGCGCAAAGCGCGCTAAATTCGACCTTGAGAAGAAAGTCGAGGCGGTAGAAGGTTCCGACTCGATGGCTATATCTTATGCGGCTCGGGAAATTCTCGACGGCAAAGTAAAGGTCGTTTACGAAAACAACTGATGGACCTTTCCGGCAAAAACGTCGTTATAGGCGTAACCGGCGGGATAGCCGTTTACAAAATGTGCGAAGTCGTCTCCACGCTCCGAAAGCGCGGCGCCGACGTTTTCGTCGTTATGACGAAAAACGCCACGCAGTTCGTGTCGCCCCTTACGTTCGAAACGCTCTCTAACCATCGCGTGATCAGCGACACTTTCGACCGTGATTTCGAGTGGGAGGTCGAACACGTTTCGCTTGCAAAAAAAGCCGACGTTTTCGTAGTCGCTCCGTGTACCGCCAACGTGGCGGGCAAACTGGCTTCCGGCATAGCCGACGATTTTCTGACGACTACGGCTATGGCTATGAAGTGTCCGATCCTTATCGCACCGGCAATGAACGTAAACATGATCTCTTCGCCCGCGTATCAAAACAACGAAAAGATACTTCGCGAGCGGGGATATAAGTTTATCGAACCCGGTTGCGGTTTTCTCGCTTGCGGCGATATAGGCAGAGGAAGACTTGCCGAGCCCGAGGATATAGTGGACGCCGTCGAACGCGCTCTTTTCCCAAAACGCGACTTAGAAGGCAAGACGGTACTCGTTACCGCCGGAGCGACCGCCGAGCCTATCGATCCGGTAAGGTTTATCACTAACCGCTCAAGCGGCAAAATGGGCGTAAGTATAGCGCAGGCGGCAATAAACCGCGGCGCGAAAGTTATACTTATCGCGGGCAAAGTCGCGGTCGACCTTCCGCAAAACGCCGAAACAGAACTCGTAAACACGACTAAGGAGATGTTCGACGCCGTTATGGCTAATCTTCCGCGCGCGGATATTATTATCAAGGCGGCGGCTCCGGCGGATTATTCCGTCAAATATACGGATAGCAAGATCAAAAGCGATACTTTGACTTTGAAACTCACGAAAAACCCCGACATCGCCAAGGCTGTCGGAGAAAAGAAGGGAGATAAAATTTTAGTCGTTTTCTCCGCCGAAACCGAAAACCTTATCGCCAACGCGACCAAAAAGCTTGCGAGCAAGCACGCCGATATGGTGGTCGCAAACGACGTTACCAAGGCGGGAGCGGGATTCGACGTAGACACGAACGTCGTGACGATAATCACGGCCAAAGGCGCAAAAGATTATCCGATGATGACGAAAAAAGCGCTCGCCGACGTGATACTCGACGAAGCGACGGCTTTGAAATGATAGCGGAAGTAATAGTAGATATCAGCAATTCGGAGGTCGACAGAGTCTTCGATTACGTATTGGATGAGCATTCTCAAGCCGGGGTAGGCAGCAGAGTGCTTATTCCTTTTGGGAGCAAAACGCAGGAAGGCTACATAATAGGCGTAAAAGAAACGTCCGATTATCCCGAAAGCAAACTCAAGTCGGTAGTTTCCGCGCTGGACAAAACTCCCGTCATCAGCGACGAAATGCTTTCGCTGATGCGTTTTATGACGGAAGAATACCACTTGCGCAAAGTCGACGTTTTGCGGCTCTTTATACCCGCTCAGCTTCGCGGCGGGAAAGTCAAAGAACTCGTTAAGGAATACGCGTCTTTGGCGCCGAAGTTCCGCGAAGCCGATCCCGCGCAGATTATACGCAAGGGCGCGACCGCGCAACTCGAACTCTTCGATTATCTTCTTTCGGTAGAGGAAGAGAGCGTAACTTTTCTCAATTCCAACTTTTCGGCGGCGGCGCTTCGGAATTTCGTCGCCCGCGGAATAGTAAAAGTGCGCGAAGTGGAAGTTTTCCGCGAGCCGTACAAGGACAACGTAGCCGAGAGCGAAAAGAAAATAACGCTGACGAGCGAACAGCAAAACGCCGTATCCGCGATAGGAAGCGTTACGGATTCGACGATCCTTCTTCACGGTGTGACCGGGAGCGGCAAAACCGAAGTGTATATGCGTCTGATCTCCGACGCGCTTCGCCGCGGCAAAACGGCGATCATGCTTGTGCCGGAAATATCCCTTACCCCTCAGGTATTGCGTTCTTTCAGGGCTCGGTTCGGCGACGGCGTGGCGCTTCTTCACAGCGGATTGTCGGTAGGCGAAAGGTTTGACGAATGGCGCAGGCTCCTCAGCGGCAAGGCGCGCGTGGCGGTCGGCGCGAGGTCGGCGGTTTTCGCGCCCGTAAAGGACGTGGGCGTTATTATCGTCGACGAAGAACACGACTCGTCGTATGTTTCCGAAAACAACCCCCGTTACGTTACTCACGACGTGGCGGCATATCGTGCGCGTTTCAACAAATGCAATCTTGTGCTCGGAAGCGCGACTCCGTCGATAGAGAGTTATCACAAGGCGTTATGCGGCGAATACCGGCTTATCGAACTGAAAGAGCGGGTAAACAAACGCGCTTTGCCGCATATCGAAATAGTCAATATGTGCAACGAAGTCTACGCGGGCAATAACGGTATGTTTTCGCGTTCGCTCGAAACGAAACTCAGGGATTGTCTGAGCCGCGACGAGCAAGCGATGATATTTATCAACAGGCGCGGTTACTCGTCGTACATGATGTGTCGCAGCTGCGGATACGTAGCCAAGTGTACCGACTGCGACGTTTCGCTCGTGTATCATAAGGACGAAAATTTACTCAAATGCCATTATTGCGGCAACCGCTACAACGTGCTTACCGAGTGTCCGGAGTGCGGAAGCCGGTACATAAAACAAGGTTATTTAGGTACTCAACAGGTCGTCGAAAAGCTTTCGCAGATGTTCCCGGACAAGAAAATTCTGCGCATGGACAACGACACTACGCAAAACAAAGATTCGGTCGTCAGGATACTCGACGACTTCGCGAAAAAGCGCGCCTCGATACTCGTCGGGACTCAAATGATAGCGAAGGGACACGATTTTCCCGACGTTACGCTCGTGGGAATAGTGGACGCCGATATGAGCCTGCATTTTGCGGATTATCGCAGCGCGGAACGGACTTACCAGCTTATAACTCAGGTAAGCGGCAGAGCCGGGCGCGACGAAAAAGAAGGTCAGGTCGTTCTTCAGACTTATTCGCCGTCGCATTACGTGTACCGCTTTGCGGTAAAAAACGATTATCA
>CACZPH010000090.1 GCA_902783025.1 uncultured Eubacteriales bacterium
GCGAAGAATCTTCGGACTTAAACTACTGCATTGCCGCTAAAGTTAGCCGTAGCGGAATTCTTACCATACCTTTCAGTCGGTCGGCGGCGACTCGTCGCCCGCTCTATCGCTCTTACGAAAGGGGCGAAGTCGGGTTTGCCGTACAATTCTTCGTAGTCGTCGCCGAGAAAGCACGCGAACGACGCTATTTCTTCAAATCCGCACTTTGCGTAAAAATCCGCGTCGCGGCGTATTTTTTCTTCGTCGGGCGTAAACCGTACCGGCGGCTTGCGCCAATGCGAGAAGAGCGAATTGTCGTACCAGTATTCGAGAACGCGCGAATTTTCCTTGCCGAAGTACCCCAGGAGCGCGGGTATTTTGGTCTTTTCGCCCTCGTCTCCCTTCGTCCACTTAAGAAAAGGCGCGTATTCGAGGAAAACGCCGTCCTCTTTCGCTGTCGTCGGCACGTCTAAGGCGGAGAAGTAGGCAAGATACGACACGCCCGCGCCGGGAAAAACTTTGCGCAGTTTCCTTGCCACGGCGCCGAGCACGATGATCTGCTGATCGGCAAAGCTGAGATTTTTGCACTTGTCACAGTTGCACTTGCGCTTGTCGGCGTCGTCCGACCAAAAATAAAACCTGTCGCGGCTTCGGTATAGGCTTTTTGCGAGTTTTACGGCGTTATCCGACAGAATATCGACGGCTTCGGGACTGCTTGCGCATAAATTATATTCGCTCGTTCTTTTCCCGTCTTCGCCGACGCGGAAGTATTCCGGGTGCTTCCCGAACAAATCGCGCGGCAGCAAATACGAAAAGGCGTGCATACAATACTCGATCTTCAGTCCGCGTCCGATCGCGTAGTCGATCACGTCCCTATACTCCCGCGTTCCGAGTTTTTCGACGAGCGCGGCGAGCGAATCGGCGGCGTTTTTGCCGCCGGTCGGGTGCAGACCTATGACGTCGATGCCCGCGCGGCAAAACTCGTCCGCGCGTTTTTCAGTGAGTTCGTCGGGGTGAATAAGTAAGGTTTTTATCATTTTCCGTCTCGTTTTTACGTTTTTTTTCATTATAATATGCGCCGGCGCGGAAAGTCAAGAGAAAAATCGTTTTTGCGGTCGCAAATCGTTCGATGCCCGAAATACGGCAAAAAAATTTCAATATTTTGCAAATGTTTAGAAAAATCGTTGCATTTTCTATTTCAAAGTCTTATAATTATATACGTAAAAAGCTCCGCGAGGGGCAAATTCAACTTATTGGAGGAGAATAATGAAGAAAAGCAAATTCGGACTTTTTGCTGTGTCCATGCTTATCGGCGTAACCGCGGTAGGCTGTTCGCAGAACAACAATTCGTCCAAACCGGATAATCCCGAAAATCCGGACAATCCGCCTGTCACCTACGACATTTCGGGCGTAGAAGCGACCGCCACCATGCACGTCGGCGCGACTCTCACCCTCAATCCCACCGTCGAAGGACTCGAAAACGTTGCGTTCAGACTCGTTTCGTCCGATCCTTCCGTAGTATCGGTAGAAGGGAACGTTCTTACCGCGGTAGGAGAAGGCACGGCGACCGTTACCATTACGCTTGACTCGGCGGAAGAAGATCTCGCGTCGCTTTCGACCGCGGTTACCGTAACCGTTAACGGTCACAAATACACGGCGGAAGTAGTCGACGATAAGTATCTCAAAGAAGCGGCTACCTGCGAGAGCAACGCCATCTATTACAAGTCCTGTCCCGAAGACGGAACTTTCGGCACCGAAACTTTCGAAGCCGAGGGCACCAAGCTCGCTCACGAGTGGGTGGAAGTAGTCGACGAGAAGTATCTCAAAGAAGCGGCTACCTGCGACAGTAACGCTATTTATTACAAGTCCTGCTCTCATTGCGGAGAAGCGGGCGAAGAGACCTTCGAAGCGGCTGGCACTCAGCTTACTCACGAGTGGGTGGAAGTAGTTGACGAGAAGTATCTCAAAGAAGCGGCTACCTGCGACAGTAACGCTATCTATTACAAGTCCTGCTCTCACTGCGGAGAAGCGGGCGAAGAGACCTTCGAAGCAGAGGGAACACAGCTTACTCACGAGTGGGTGGAGGTAGTCGACGAGAAATATCTCAAGACTCCCGCTACGTGTTCCGAAGACGCGGTATATTACAAGTCCTGCTCTCATTGCGGCGAGGCGAGCGAAGAGACCTTTGTGGCAGAGGGTACCGCTCACCATACCTTCGGCGACTGGATCGATCAGGTCGATCCCGAAGGCGATACCGACGGAGCGGTAGGACACTACGAATGCACCGAGTGCCACGAGTGGTTCGACGACGAATACAACCTTATCCCCGAGTCGGAGCGCGCGCTTCCGGCTAACGTAACGCTTACCATCAAGTGCTACGCAGGCAATGAAATCATTTACGAGGCGACTCAGGCGGCAAAGGGCTGCCAGACCACGACCATAGACGTTCCCGAGATAGATTTCTACGACGGCTCCGGCGTAGAAGCCAAGACGGTCAAACCCAAGAAGGATATGGACGTTGTTTTCCGCGGCTTCAAGCGCACGTTCAAAGTCGTTAAGGGCGAAATCAGCACCATCAGCGGCGGCGTAGCGGCTAAGGCGAACGATACTCTTGCGCTTTTCGATCCCAAGCCCATCAGCGAGGGAACGTTGTCGGCTACCGTAACGGTAGGAAGCAACGATCGCGCCGGCATCGTATTCAACTACGTAAAAGACGGCGACAACGAAAGCTACTACATGTTCTATTCGCAGAAGTCCAACCAGTCCGTTGCCCTTGCCAAGGTGACCAACGGCACGGCTAATGTCATTTACAGCAACTACCTGTCCGCCGATTACGGCATAGGCAACGCCGTTGCGGAAAGAGTCGTACTTAAGGACGGCGTGGCGTACTGCTATTTCTGGAACAGCCTTATCGCTGTCGAGGAAGTAGGAGAAGACGGCGGCTTGTACGGCGTAGCGGCGGATACCGCGGGCGCGTCTTTCGCAAACTTCACGATGGACGAAGACGCTACCGTTCAGACGGTCGACACGCTTCTCTTCGGTCACTCGTATTTCGCTTGGTGGAACAACAGGTATTACAGCAACCTTTCGTCCAACATGGCTTCTGTCAATACCGCGACCGACGGCGCCGTCGGCACGTGGGCTGATATCGGTATCGGCGGATCCAACTCCAGACATTGGAAGAAATTCGACAAGTCCGTAGTTGCTTTCCAACCTAAACTCGGTATCTACATGATAGGTATCAACGACGTATCTTCCGGCATTTCGGCTACCGAAATCGGTCAAAACGTCCTCGACACCTTGCTTTCGATCAAGGAACAGGTTCCCGACTTCAAGGCTGTCGTTATGGGCGTTAACCGTTGCTCGGCGCGTACGGCTTACAACGATCAGATCGCCGCTGTAAACAACGAATTCAAGATCATTTCCGCAACGTACGACTGGATCAGCATGGCGGATATCGAACTTTCGTTCTGCGATGGCGACGGCAATCCCATATCGAGCCTCTTCTCCGACGGTTTGCACCCGACCGAAGCGTCGTTTACCAATATTATCACTCCCGCGATCACGGCGGCTATCAAGGGCGAGAATCAGCCCGACGTGTCCGCGCTCTTTGCGGCTAAAAAAGCGGATATCCTCGCCAAGATAGAGGCCGACGAGATCGAAAGATACTACGGCGAAGACGAGACCGTCGCGGCGCTTCTTGCCGACGTTCAGGCGGCGGAGACCTTTGCCGAACTCACTCCCAAGTACGCCGAGCTCACCGCTAAAGTAAGCGAGATCGAGCACGCCGAAGGCTGCAAGCTTCTTGCGGACATCATGAAAGACAGTACCGCGGGATGGCAGTACACCGCAAACGACGATAACGTAGTTATCGCGCCCGGCATGGAAGGCTTCGAACTTACCTCCGAGTCGTACGAAGACTTCGTATTGCGCGTAAAGATGAGTATCCCCACCACGGTAAATCCGTACAACAAGCAGATCACCCGTTCGTTCCTGATCGGAATCAATGGCGACACGACTTATCCCAAGGGATACGCGGTAACCTTCTACAAGAACGGCAACGACAACTGGATGCAGCTCCAGTATATGGACGGCACCAAGAAAACCGGAACCTTCCTCGGCGGCATTTACGCCAACTTTACGGACACCGAACTCAGACTTGTAGTCAAGAATAAGACTCTTCAGGTGCAGTTCGCGGACGGAACTCCCGTTCCCAAGCATTCGCTCAACGCCGGACAGACCAATATCGTCGACGCGTTCCCGCTCGCTAATTACGAGGGCGGCAAGATAGGACTTGTTTCTTACGATCTCGACGGCGCTCCGACCGACACGATCAAGATGTCCGTTCTCGGATTCAAGAAACTCATCAAGACCGAAGCTCAGCTCAGAGCGGAGATCGCCGAGTACGTAACCGGTCTTAACGTAGACAAGTGGTACAAGGGCAATACCGCGATAGCCGACGCTGTTTCCGCGGCTACCGCCGAGGGCATCACTTACGACCAGATAGTCGACAACTACGCGGCTCTCAAGGATACCGTAGCGGCTCAGGACGCAGCGGCGGCGGCGACCGTTATCGACAACGCGCTCTCTTCCGATATTTCC
>CACZPH010000091.1 GCA_902783025.1 uncultured Eubacteriales bacterium
AAAATAATTAAAATGAAAGATAAAATTTTTTTCATGCTCTCACTCCTTTACGTTATGAGCCATACCCGAAAGGCTCGGGAAGCGTTTACGCCTATCCTGTATTGCCTTGTAGAATCAAGTTGTTTTTAGTATACCATATAATAGAGAAAAAAGCAACCCCACTTTCCCCGCAAAAAACCGAGCCGGCAAGATACGAGAATAGTTAATTCAACGAAATTTTCGCGTTCGAGATACGAGCCGGCGTGTGAAGACAAAAGCCGCCCGACGGAATCGTACTAAAGCGTACGTGACCGAGGGCGGCTGAAGTCTGACAAAGAGATGCGACGTATATCGGGCGCGAAAAAGCAATGGGGCGCGGTCGCGGGACGACTCCCGACTAAAACAACGAGATTTTCGCCGGCAAGATACGAGCGTCAGACAAGGAAAGAGCCCTCCGACGAGAGGCGCGTACATAAGCGTACGTAACTCGAAGTCCCGAGCATCGGAACAAAGTATTGCGAAGCGTATCAGCCGCGAAAAAGCAGAGGCGGCGTTAGTTACATCAGGGTTATCATTAACTGACACGCCAGCACAATCAGCACCAACGCTATCGGATAAGTCGACGCGTAAGCGGACGCTACGTCGTCCGTCTTAGCGGTATTGACTAAGGTGCCGAGGGCGGGAGTGGAAGTCATTCCGCCGGTAATGGAGCCGAGGTTGTTGAGAAGAGAAAGTTTGAGAACGTACTTGGCGATGAAAAAGCCCACTATCATGGGAACAAGCGTCATAAGCGCGCCGCCGATAAATCCCCAAAGTACGATGATCCCGCCGCCGTGATTGGATATTTCGCTGACAAGCGAAACGCCGCCGCTTACGCCCGCTCCGATAAGGAAAAGCATAAGTCCGAATTCACGGAAGATCTTGAGTACGTTTTCGTCGATACCCAGCGACAGTTTTCCGAAATGCCCGAAGTGTCCGAAAATAAGGCACATAATAAGCACGCCGCCTGTCGTTCCTAAGCTGAAGCACGGTCCCGAATAACCGGACGCGGAAAGCGGAATAGTTATCGAACCGAGAACAAGTCCGCAAATAACCGCGATCGCAAACGGCGTTAAGCCGAACGGATCCACTTCGAGAAGCCCCACGGGTTTTACTCTGGTTTCCTGCGCGCCCGCCTTGAGAAGTTCTCTCTCGTGGTGCATATCCGCCTTGAGGATCTTGGGCATAAGCTGAACGAAAAGCACTACGCCGATTACGCCGAACGGGTACGCGATCGCGTGTCCGAGCGTAACGATATCGACCGATTCGCCTTGCGTTGCCGCCGCTTCCTGCGCCGCCGAAAAACCGGGCGTGGAAGTGAGCGCTCCGGAAAGGATTCCCGACGAAAATTCGGGTCCTATTCCCGGAATAAGCGCGAAAATTACGGCGACTAACGTGCCTACGATAATGATTATGGCGCCGAGTAAAACAAACGAATGCGCGTTTTTCTTAAGATTCTTGAAGAAGTTGGGGCCCGCAATAAAACCTACGGAACCTACGAACAAAACCAGACCGATATTCTGAATGATCTTGCTGTAAAGCATATTCTGGAGATCGCCTGATCCCGAAATGTAAAAGGCTTTGAGAATAGGTATATCCTTAAGCCCGCTCAACGTGCAAAGATATCCGAACAGTATTGCCACAAGGAATACGCCGGCGGTGCCGAGCGATACGCCTTTGACCGTGATCCTGCCGAGCAAATAGCCGAGTGCGCATACGATGAAAACGCCCATAAGCAAAGCGATAAGCGAATACGTTATGCTTTTG
This sequence comes from uncultured Eubacteriales bacterium, assembly GCA_902783025.1. Taxonomy (GTDB): domain Bacteria; phylum Bacillota; class Clostridia; order Christensenellales; family Pumilibacteraceae; genus RUG12826. Next base: position 1,786 of record CACZPH010000091.1, read on the forward strand.
CCGTCCGCCGCCATTTGCGTAAGAGCGCCGTTTTTCTTCCACGAAGAAACCGAAAACTTGAAAATATCTTCGATCCCTTTGCCTTTGACCGCCCACACGATACACCACGCGGCGAGCGCCGCCACTATGACGAGCGCAATGGTGATCCAAAGCCATTTGTGACTTTTTTTGTCGCCTGTGGGGGCGGTTTCGTCATTTGCGTTCGCGACGGCAACTTCTTCCGCCGTTTCCCGCTGTAATTCTTCGTTTTCCATATTTGCTCCTTACTTGTCGAACGACAGAGGTTTACCTATATAGTTGGGAAGAAGTTTGGGCGACTGCTTGTCGGTCTTGATTCCGGCTTCCTTGAGTTCTTTCTCAAACGCCGCCACGTGAGCGAGAGTGAGTTTGCCGACCTTGGTGTTTTTAGCCGCCTTTGCGGACTGAACGCCCGCGTTACGACCGAATACGATGATGTCGAGAAGCGAATTGCCCATAAGCCTGTTTCTGCCGTGGATTCCGCCTACCGCTTCGCCGGCAACGAACAGATTTTTTACTCCGGTCATGCCGTCGGGAGTGATCTCGAGACCGCCGTTCTGGTAATGGAGCGTGGGATATACGAGAATCGGCTCCTTGCGGATATCGATGCCGTACTTGGCAAACATACGGTACATTGCGGGAATGCGCTTCATGATAGTGCCTTCGCCGCCGATCATTTCGATCATCGGGGTGTCGAGCCAAACGGCTTTGCCCGTGCCGGTGTCCACGCCTTCGCCGCGCGTCGAGCATTCGCGGATGATTCCGGAAGCGTTTACGTCGCGGGTCTCTAACGGGTGGATATACGCTACGCCGTCCTTATTGACGAGCTGAGCGCCGAGCGAACGGACTTTCTCCGTAACGAGCGCGCCGAGTATCTGCTCGGGATAAGCCGCGCCGGTGGGGTGGTACTGGAGCGTGTCGGCGTAAAGAAGTTTCGCGCCCGCTCTGTATCCGAGAACCAAGCCGTCCGCGGTCGCGCCGTAATGGTTGGACGTCGGGAAGCCCTGATAGTGCATTCTTCCCGCGCCGCCGGTCGCGATAACTACGCATTTCGCTCTCGCTACCAAGAGTTCCTGCGTTTCCATATTCATAAGTACGGCGCCCGCCGCCTTACCTTCGTCGTCCTTGATAAGTTCGATAGCCGCGGTAAAGTCTACTACGGGTATGCCTAAATTGAGCACTTCGTCGCGAAGCGTGCGCATGATCTCCGCGCCGGAATAGTCCTTGCACGCGTGCATACGCTTACGGCTCGTTCCGCCGCCGTGCGTGGTTACCATGGTGCCGTCTTCGGTCTTGTCGAATTCGACTCCGAGATGCTCGAGCCACTGTATAGCCGCGGGAGCCTCGGTAACTAACTTATATACGAGTTCGGGACGGTTGGCAAAATGTCCGCCGCCCATTACGTCTAAGTAGTGGATAGCCGGGCTGTCGTTGGGTTTGTCCGCCGCCTGAATGCCGCCTTCCGCCATCATGGAGTTGGCGTCGCCGAGACGAAGTTTTGTAACGAGCATAACGTTTGCGCCGGCGTTCTTGGCTTCGATAGCCGCGCTCGCGCCCGCTCCGCCGCCGCCGATGACAAGCACGTCGACGTCGTACTTGGGATGACGAAGATCGATCTTCTTGCCCTTGACTCTCGAATGAGCCTGAAGCATATCCGCGAGTTCGTGCGGCACTTTGTCGCCCTTGTTGACGCCTACGACGAGGTTTTCGAAGTTTTCTTCCTTGTAGTCGGGGTGATACGCCTTGAGAATTTCGTCTTTTTCTTCCGCGCTCATACGCTTGATATTGTCGCGGTTATTAAATCTTTCCTGACGGGTTGCCTCTACTTTTTTGAGCGAAGCGAGGATTTCGGGATTGGTATACATTGATTTTTCCTCCTATTTCTCGATTTCTCTGTTGTTGTAGAGTTCTTTAAGCTCCGAAACAGGCTTTTGCATAAGCGATTCGAGAGTTGCCTTAAAGTCGCCGTTGGCTATTTCCTCTACTCTTTGGTCAAGATGTTCGCAGTTGGGCGCGATATACTTGCCGTTGAGGCGGCGGGCAAGCATCGCTACCTGAGGATGCGAGATACCCGCGGGACAACGCGACGAGCAGCATCCGCACATTACGCAGTCGAAGGACTCTTCCGCGCACTTGTCGTATTCGCCGCGCTGAGCGTACGCTATGTACTGCATAACGTTAAGTCCCTGCGTGCAGCTCTTGGTGCAGGCGTTGCAACCGATGCACGCGTAAATTTCGGGATATAACTGCATCATTATCTGCTCGGTGGGTCTGATCTTCTCGATGTCGTAAACTTGCTTTACGAGCGGGAAGTACGGAAGCGTCGCCACGTACATACCGTCTTGCACCTGAGTCGAGCAAGCGAGGCAGACTTTGAGTTCGGTCTCGCCCTTGATGCGGTAAATCGTCGTGCAGGCGCCGCAGAAGCCGTTACGGCAACCGCATCCGCGCAAAAGCTGATATCCGCAATGTTCCATCGCCTTCATTATCGTGAGATTGGAAGGCACTTCGTATTTTTTTCCGAAAAAGTAAACGGTTACGTTTTCCATTATCGTTCTCCTTATCAATATTCGTTGGGAAGTTCGTCGAGTTGGTCGAATCTGAAGACGGGGCCGTCTTTGCAGACGTACTTGTCGCCTACGTTGCATCTGCCGCATTTGCCTATGCCGCATTTCATTCTCAATTCCAAAGTGGTGTAAACCTGCTCTTTGCTAAAGCCGAGTTTGATGAGCGAGGCAAGCGTAAACTTGATCATGATGGGCGGGCCGCAAAGCACGGCGGTCTTGTTGGTGTCGAAGCCGAGTTCCTCGACGTACGAGGGAACGAATCCGACGTGACCGTCCCAGCCTTCCTGCGCGCGGTCGATGGTAAGATGAACGTTGAAATCCGGTTCGTTCATCCACTCTTCCTGTATCTCGCGGATGTCGACGAGATCGTCCTTGCTGCGCGAACCGTAAACGACGTCGACTTTGCCGTAATCGGCGCGGTTGTCGCGAATGTAATTGATTACCGAGCGAAGAGGCGCGAGTCCTATACCGCCGGCAATGAAGAGCATATCTTTGCCCTTAAATTCGGTGTTTACCGGGAAAGGATTGCCGTACGGGCCGCGAATAGTTATCTGCTGTCCGACTTCGAGCGCGTGGAGCCACGAGGTCAGGCATCCGCATTTTTTGATCGAAAACTCCATAAATTCGCGGTTTGTCGGCGACGACGTGATAGAAAACATCGCCTCGCCTACGCCGGGAATAGAGAGCATCGCGCATTGTCCGGGCATATGCTCGAAGGGCTTTTTGCCGTCCGGAGTGAGTATGCGGAACGTCTTGACGTCCGGGGTGTCCTTGCGTATATCGGTGATTACGCCCACGGAGGGGATCAACATTTCGTGATCAGTCATGTTTTTTGCCTCCTACTTTCTTGATAACTTTGACGATATTCATGGATATCGGGCATTTCTTGACGCATCTGCCGCAACCTACGCACATACAGATCCCGTCGTTGTTGGACGGGTAATATACTAGCTTGTGCATAAAGCGCTGACGGAAACGCTGAAGCTGGAAGTTACGCGAATTGACCGCCGCCATTTTGGTAAAGTCGGTGTACATACACGAGTCCCAGCACCTGAAACGCTTGACTCCGTCGTTTGTCTTGAAATCGCGGATATCGTAGCATTGGCACGTAGGACAAACGAACGTGCACGAGCCGCACCCGAGGCACGACTGCGACAATTCGTCCCAGTCGGGATCGTTGAACAGTTCGTTGAGCTTTTCGGGTTTGAATTCGCTAAGGTCCAGATCGCCGTTGGGAAGGCGCCTCAGCACTTCGCCAACGCGCTTTTTTTGCTCCTCTACAGCCTTTTCGTCGGCTTTGTCGGCGCTCTCAAGCACGTTTGCCGCCGCTTCGGTAAGCTGCTCGCCCTTGTCGGTATTGGGTATCCAGTACAGATATTCGCCCTCGGTGTAAGTCGTGACGTCGCCCTTCGGCGCGGTCGCGTCTATACCGAAATTGGTGCAAAAACAGCTCTCTTCGGGCTTTGCGCACGCAAGCGATACGATAACGCCTTTTTCTCTGCGCGCCTTATAGAAAGTGTCTACCGGCTCGGAAAGGAAAACTCTGTCGAGTATCTCGAAGGACTTTACGTCGCACGCTCTCACGCCGAATATTACGAACGGCGCGATATCCCGGCGAAGGTCGATGATATCTATCTTTTTGCCTTCCGTCCGAAACTTCATAAGGTCCTGCGACTGGGGAAAGAACGCGTCTTTCGCGCTCTTGACGGTCTGCTTGAAGAGATTTACTTCCGCTCCCGCCTTGTACTCGCCGTAATTCGCCTCGCCCGCCTCGACTATAGGAGCGAAAACCGGATAAGAAGCGGCAAGCGCGTCCAAAAGCGCGTTTAGTTGAGTAAGTTTTACCTTAAACATTTATTTGCCCTCCTTTAAGTTTTCGCCGGGGTTGATATCCTCTTCCCTGAAGTCTACGAGCGGCGCGCGCGAACCCGCTTCGGCTCCCGCCTGATACTCGCCGTAAAGCTCGTTGATGTCCTTGATGTACTTGCGGTTGAGAAGGTGCAAGGGGATGTTTTGCGGGCATACCCTGCTGCACTCGCCGCAGTCCGTGCATCTGCCCGCCACGTGGAACGAGCGTATGATATGGAATAACTTTTCTTCGAATCTGTCGTCGTTAGCCTTAGCCGCGATACCCGAATCGGGATTGTCGAACACGCACTTGAAGCACGTGCAAGCCGGGCAAACGTTACGGCAGGCGTTACAACGAATGCACTTGCTGAGTTGGCTCTTCCAAAAAGCGAACCGCTCGTCGGGAGTCATCTTTTCGAGCTCGATTACCATCGAAAAACGCTTATTGGGGTCTTCTTCGGGCATTTCGTGAAGCACGATCGTTTCGTCGCACGCGTTATGCGCGAACTTCTTGGTCTTGCACGACAGGCACTTTTCGAGCATTACTTCGCCGCGCTTGAGTTTGGCGTCGCCGTAAAGCGTCTTGACGGTCACTTCGTCACCTTTTTCTTCGAGCCCTACTACGCCTTCGATCCCGCGAGCGCGTATCGACTCGATGTTGAGATGTCCTCTGCACTCTATGCCGACAGTATAAACCTTGTCGCGGTCTATGCGCTTTTCGGTGAGAAGCTGGTTGAAACTGTAAGTGTCGCAAGGCTTGAGAAATACTAATACTTTGCCGCCTTTCTTGCTCTCGGCTACAAGGTATTTGGACAAATTTGCGCCGCAAAAACCGTTGTAGACGAAGTCGTTGAGCTCTTCTTTCTTATAGAAGGTCGCGGGGGTGTTGTCGTAATAGAACTCGCCCTTCTTCCAGCCGATCACTCTGTCGACTACGCCGCCGTCCAGAAGTTCGACCGCCTTCTTTATCATAAGGTTTTCTAATTCTTGCATCTCAGATCCTCCAAACGCTTGTTTTCGCCGAGTTCGTTGATCTTTGCCGCAAAGTCGTTCATGACCGCGGCGAATCTGTTGCCTTCGGCGGCGGACACCCACTCTACGCGGGTGCGCTCGCGCTCGATCCCTAAGTAGTCGAGCATATCGAAAAGCATCGTCATACGGCGGCGCGCGTAATAGTTGCCGGTCGTGTAATGGCAGTCGCCCGGATGGCATCCGCAAAGGATCACGCCGTCCGCTCCGCGCTGAAACGCCTTGAGTATAAACATCGGGTTTACTCTGCACGAACAGGGTACGCGGATTATCTTGACGTTAGCCGGGTAAGAAAGTCTGCTGCTTCCCGCGAGGTCCGCGCCCGCGTACGAACACCAGTTGCAGCAAAACGCCACGATAAGAGGCTCGTATTTTTCGTTTATCTCTTGCATATCGATTCTACCTCCGCCATGATCTGTTTGTTGGCAAAGCCCTTAAGGTCCATCGCTCCGCTCGGGCACGCTACCGTACAAGCGCCGCAACCCTGGCAAACCGCTTCGTTGACCGAAGCCACTCTGCGCGTTTCGGTCTTGCCGCCGCCGAGACGGAATTCCTTGTCTATATAAGTGATGGCGCCGTAAGGACAAACGTTAGCGCACGTGCCGCAGCCGTTGCACATCATTTCGTCGCTGTGCGATACGCACGGATTGCTCTTGAGTTTGTCTTTGGCAAGCAGTCCGATGACTTTCGCCGCGCAAGCCGAAGCCTGAGATACGGTTTCGGGAATGTCCTTGGGACCCTGGCACATACCGGAAAGATATACGCCGGCGGTAGGACTTTCTACCGGACGAAGCTTTGCGTGCGCCTCGGTAAGGAAGTTGTTGGTGTCGATACTTGCCGAAAGCATCGTCGCTATTCTTCTTACGCTGGGTTCGGGCTCGATAGCCGCCGCGAGCACTACGAGATCGGACTCGATAGTGATCTGCTCGTTGTTGAGAAGATCGCTGCCCTGTACCATGAGTTTGTCGCCGTTTGCGTAAACCTTGCCGACCATACCCTTGATATAATCGACTCCGTACTGCTCTACCGCTCTGCGATAGAATTCGTCGTAGTTCTTGCCGGGGGTACGTATATCTATATAGAATACGTGAACTTCGGTATCGGGGTACTTTTCGCGGATAAGCATTGCGTGCTTCGCCGTGTACATACAGCATATCTTGGAGCAATACGGCTTGCCGCAACCGGAAATATCGCGCGAGCCTACGCATTGGATAAAGGTAATTACCTTGGGGTGCTTCTTGTCCGACGGACGAAGAAGCGTTCCGCCCGTGGGGCCCGCCGCGTTCATAAGACGCTCGAGCTCTAACGACGTAATGACGTCCTTATTGTCCGCGTAGCCGTATTCGTTGAAATACTTAAGATCCGAGATCCTGAAGCCCGTAGCCACTACGATAGCGCCGTAATTGCGCTCGATGAAGGTATCCTGCATCGTGTAGTCGATCGCGCCTACTTCGCATTTGCGCTGGCAAAGTCCGCACTTGCCGGTCTTGAGCTTAAGACACTGCTCGGGATCGATGACCGCGACGTTGGGAATAGCCTGCGCAAACGGTATATAGATCGCCGGACGGGTGTTAAGGTTCATATTGAACTCGTTGAGACCTTTCTTGGACGGGCAGGCGTTCATGCACGCGCCGCAACCGGTACACTTGGTTTCGTCTACGTATCTCGCCTTGCGACGGATCTTGACGGTAAAGTTGCCGACAAAGCCCTTTACTTCTTCGACTTCGGAGTACGCGAGAATATCTATCTTTTCGCTCTGCGCGCAGTCTACCATCTTGGGGGTAAGTATGCACGCCGAGCAGTCGAGCGTCGGGAAAGTCTTGTCGAGCTGAGCCATTCTGCCGCCGATGGTGGCGCGCTGTTCGACAATGTCGACTTCGTAGCCCGCTTCCGCTATGTCGAGAGCGGTCTGGATCCCGGCTATGCCGCCGCCGATTACGAGCGCGCGCTTGGTAACGCCTACTTCGCCCGCGGTAAGGGGAGTGTTGAGAAGAAGTTTCGCGATAGCCGTCCTTCCTAAAATGACAGCCTTTGCCGTCGCCTCTTCCCTGTCCTTATGTATCCACGAACAATGCTCGCGGATATTCGCTATTTCGACCATATACGGGTTGAGTCCCGCCGCCTCCGCCGTTTTGCGGAACGTCGCCTCGTGCATACGCGGCGAACACGAGCAAACGACTATGCCCGTAAGGTTATGTTCTTTTATAGCGGTCTTGATGAGCTGTTGACCGTTCTCCGAACACATGAATTGGTAGTTGGTGGAATACACCACTCCGTACTCGTGCGAAAGGATCTCGGATACGCGCTCTACGTCGACCGTCGCGGCAATGTTGTTACCGCACCAGCATACGAATACACCTATTCTTTGCATATCGTCACCTCTTAATGATTGTATTTTCTGTACGCGCCGACGATGAGCTGCTGGGGCACTTCGTCGTTTAAGAGCGCGGGCACTTCTTCGGGCTGTAAACGGTTGCCGCCTTGCGGACGTACCACCGACTCGCGGATCGCTTCGATGACCGCCGCGGGGGCTACGCCTCTGGGACAGCGCTCCACGCATTCCATGCACGAGAGGCAGTACCAAAGAGATTTGCTGTTTTGTAATTTTTCGATCTTTCCGTCGGCAAGGTACGAAACGAACTGATGAGGTTTGACGTCCATTTTGTCGAACATCGGGCATCTGCCGCTGCACTTGCCGCATTTCATGCACTGTCTTACGTTGGTGCCGGAAAGCTCCTTGAGTCTGTTAGTAAGTTCGGTATTATCCATAATTACTCCTTTATTCCGAGCGCCGTAGCGAGAAGTTCGGTAATATAAACGCCTTCGAGTCTGCCGTTGCCGTTGACCTTGAGATTGTATCTGCAGCTCGGGCAAGCGGTCACGAGCGCCGTAGCGCCCGCCTGCTCCGCGTTTCGCTCTATCTTGTCCACCTGCGCTTTGACCGCGTCGGGAGTCTTGAGCGCCACGTAGTTGCCGCAGCATTCGTTGCGGAGCGCGTAAGAAACCGGCGTCGCGCCGATAGCGCGGATAAAATCTTCGAGGATCTGCGGGTTTTCGGGATTGTCGAACCGCATTACCGAGTTGGGACGAAGAAGTAAACAGCCGTAATACGCGCCGAGTTTCATGTCTTTGAGCGGGTTGACTACCGCCGCTTTTAGCTTGTCCCAGCCTACGTAATCGCGCAATACTTCGAGATAATGAATAACCTCGGTCTCGCCCTTGTACTCGTCGCCGCCGCTCAGATACCCGGTGGCGACTAAGTAATTGTTGGCGCGCTTCGCTACGTCGCCGCCCTCTTTCATGTCGGCGTTGACGCGCTTGAGAACGTTAAAGCACGCCGAACACAAAGTAACGAGCTTGCCGCCGTTCTTTTTCGCCGCGTCCAAAGCGCGGATCGCGGAAAGCTTCTTGGCTATTTCGTCGGTAGCCTGCGGATAAACCGCTCCGCAGCACTGCCAGTTTTCGATCTCTTCGAGCTGAACGCCGAGTTTTTCAAGCGAAAGTCTGCCCCACTTGTCGAGGTCTTTCGCCTGAGTCCTGAGCGTACAGCCGGGATAATAACTGAGTTTCATTTGTCGCTCCTTATTTCTTAAAAGCCATTTCTTCGGGGTGGAAAACTTCGTCGAACTTCGCCGCGGTCAGGAATCCGAGCGATACGCACGCTTCCTTGAGCGAAATGTTTTCCTTAAACGCCTTTTTCGCAGTCTTTGCCGCGTTTTCGTAGCCGATATACGGGTTGAGCGCGGTTACTAACATAAGCGAATTGTAAAGGTTGTGGTTCATTTTTTCCTTGTTAGCCCTGATTCCGCTTACGCATTTGTCGTTAAACGACCTGATGCCGTCGGAAAGAAGTCTTACGGACTGAAGGAAATTGTAGATCATGACGGGCATGAATACGTTGAGTTCGAAGTTGCCCTGACTCGCCGCCATGCCTACCGCCGTGTCGTTGGCGATCACCTGTACGGCTACCATGGTCATGGATTCGCACTGCGTGGGGTTTACCTTGCCGGGCATTATCGAAGAACCGGGTTCGTTTTCGGGAATAAATATTTCGCCTAAGCCGCATCTTGGGCCGGAAGCGAGCCAGCGCACGTCGTTGGCGATTTTCATAAGGTTGGCGGCTAAAGCCTTGAGCGCGCCGTGAGCGAACACGAGCTCGTCCTTGGAGGTAAGAGCGTGGAATTTGTTGGCCGCCGTCGTGAAGGTCTTGCCGGTAAGCTCGCTTACGCGCTTCGCCACTTCTTCGGCAAAGCCCTTGGGCGCGTTGAGCCCGGTGCCTACCGCCGTGCCGCCGAGCGCGAGTTCCTTAAGTCCGGGAAGCGCGAGGGAGAGCATATCTCTCGTCTTCTCGATCATATTGCGCCAGCCGCTGATCTCTTGTCCGAACGAGATCGGAACCGCGTCCTGAAGGTGCGTTCTGCCGCTCTTGACTATCTCCATGTTTTCCTCTTCGAGGCGCTTGAGCGTCGCGATAAACGCGTCCATAGCCGGGAAAAGTTTGTCTTCGATGGCTATCGTCGCCGCGATGTGCATAGCCGTGGGGAAAGTGTCGTTGGAGCTTTGGCTCATGTTGATGTCGTCGTTGGGGTGAAGTAATTTCTTGCCGCAGATCTGATTGCCGCGGTTGGCGATAACTTCGTTAGCGTTCATATTCGACTGCGTGCCGCTTCCGGTCTGCCATACGACGAGCGGAAAATGCTCGTAAAGTTTGCCCGCGATAACTTCGTCGCAAGCCTGCTCTATTACGCCGAGTTTCTCGTCCGTTAGCCTACCGAGCGCGTTGTTGGCGCGCGCCGCCGCCTTCTTGAGGATCCCGAACGCGTGAGTTATTTCTCTGGGCATGACTTCGTCGCCGATAACGAAATTTTCGTGGCTGCGCTCGGTCTGAGCCGCCCACAGTTTATCGGCGGGAACTTTCATTTCGCCCATCGTGTCTTTTTCGATACGATATTCCATTGTTTCCCCCTTACTTTACTTGGTCGATGACGTTTTTGAGAGCCTGAGCGGAAAGAGCGAGTTTCGCTTTTTCTTCCTCCGTGATCGGCGCCTGTATCGTCGTCTTTACGCCGTTGCTGTTGAGTACAGCCATGATCGAAAGGCAAACGTCTTTGATCCCGTACTCGCCCTGCATAAGTACCGAAACGGTGCAGATAGAATCTATTTCGGAACTGAGGCACTTTACGAGTTCGCCCGCCGAAGCCGCGATGCCGTAGTTGGTAACGCCTTTGTTCTTGATGATCTGTCCGCCGCTCTTGCGTACGTAGGTGACTACGTCGTCTTCGTCAAAATCCTTGACGTCGCCGCGCTCGGTAAGCGACTGCGCGTAATCCTTTACGGGTACGCCCGCCACCGTCGCCATGGACCACGGCACGAACGAACTGTCGCCGTGCTCGCCGAATACGTTGGCGTCGACTTGGTTCTGATTTACGTTAAAGTATTGCGCAAGACGGGTGCGAAGACGCGCGGTGTCGAGAATTGTGCCCGAACCTATTACGCGCGACGAGGGAAGTCCGCTCGCCTTGATGAATTCGTAAGTAAGCACGTCAACGGGGTTGGCGATAAGGATGTATTTCGCTTCGGGCGCGTACTTCGCGATCTGCGGAGCGATCGAACGAATGATATTTACGTTGACCTGCGCCAGATCCAGACGCGACATACCGTCTTTGCGCGGCATTCCGCTCGTAATGATAACGATGTCCGAGCCTACGGCGTCTTCGTAATGTCCGCTGCGTACGACAGCCGGCGAAAGATACGGCGTAGCCTGATAAATGTCCATTGCCTCGCCGTCCGCTTTTTCTTCTTTGATGTCGATAAGAAGAATCTCGGAAGCGAGATTTTTCGCTACTAAAGTGTAAGCGACGGTTGCGCCTACGGTACCGGCTCCGATGATGGTTACTTTGTTTTTCATGATTGCTCTCCTATAAAAAATTATTTTATTTGCTTGCTAAGAACTGCGAGCGAGGCGGCGAGATTTTCGTTTTTGACCGCGACCGCTTGCGGAACTACTATGTGAACGGGCGAAAAATTCCATATCCCTTTTACCCCGGCGCGGATAAGCTCGTCGGCAACGTCCTGCGCCACCGCGGCGGGCACGGTAATTATGCCGATACTCGCGCCCATTTGCGGAAGAAGAGAAGAAAGCGATTTTACGTCGTAAACGGGTTTGCCGCCCACGCCGGGGGATGGACGAACGTCAAAGCCCGCCACTATCTCGAGCCCGAATTCGCCGAAACCCTTGTACATCATAAGCGCCTGACCTAATCGCCCTACGCCTACGATGACCGCTTTGCTTACCTTGCCTACGCCTAAGTAGTCTTCGAGAGTGGCAATAAGCGCGTGTACTTCGTACCCGATCTTCGGCCTGCCGCCGTTGCTTATCGACGCCAGATCTTTGCGCACCAAAACCTCGCCCAGCCCTAAGGCCTGCGAGATCTGCGTCGCCGAAATATTCTGCTGATCGAGCGGCACGAGCGTCTTGAGATAGTGCAGGTATATCGGCAAACGCTTGAGTGTGGACTTGGATACGCTTTGCATTACTCTCTCCCGAAAATCGTCATTTTTCGCCGTATTCGATAAAAACATATCGATACACGATATATTATAGCATTGTACTTACTAAAAAGCAACAAAAAATTACGCGGGAAGGCGCATTTTAATATAAAGATAATTTATAAAAAAATATTGATTATTAAAAAATAAAATACGTGAAATCAAGTTCACATTTTTGAGTAGACAAAAGTCGAAAAAAAGTCGAAAAACGGCAAGAATATGAAAAAAAATTCATATTTTTAGGAAAACGCGGCGTTTTTTTGACGGGCGGGCGGCGAGTCGGCGGCGAGTCGCCGCAGACTGACATAGGGAGGCTGAAGCCTCGATGAATTTTCCCCTCACGGGAAAATGCGAAGAGCCTCCGCGGGCTGACCGAAAAGGCGGCGGGGATTCGGCGCAGGTCGACATAAGGAGGCTGAAGCCTCAATGAATTTTTGCTTGCGCAAAATGCGGAGAGCCTCCGCCGACCGACTGAAAGGTATGGTAAGAATTCCGCTACGGCTAACTTTAGCGGCAATGCAGTAGTTTAAGTCCGAAGATTCTTCGC
>CACZPH010000092.1 GCA_902783025.1 uncultured Eubacteriales bacterium
GAGGCTATCAAAAACAACGTTTTCGGCACCAAAAACGTCATCGAATGCGCCGAAGAAGTAGGCGTGGAGAAATTCGTGCTTATCTCGACCGACAAGGCGGTAAATCCTTCGTCCGTAATGGGAGCGAGCAAGCGCATTACCGAAATGCTTATTCAGACGCGCGGTAAGCACTCTAAGATGAAAATGGCCGCGGTCAGGTTCGGCAACGTATTGGGTTCTAACGGCAGCGTCGTGCCCATATTCTTACAACAGATCAAGGAAGGCGGTCCCATTACGCTTACCGATCGGGAGATAAAGCGATACTTTATGTCGATACCCGAGGCGGTAAAACTCGTATTGCAGACGGGAGCGTTCGCGTCGAGCGGCGAAGTTTACGTGCTCGATATGGGCGAGCCGGTGTATATTTACGACCTTGCGTGCGCGCTTATTCGCCTCAACGGTCTGGAGCCCGAAGTCGATATCCCGATACAGATAACGGGACTGCGCCCGGGCGAAAAACTGTTCGAAGAACTTCGGTACGACAAGGAACTCGTCGACACGACGGCGCACGAAGGAATTTTCGTAAACAAACTTCAGGACATCGACGAAAAATGGTTTGACGAAACGCTCAAGGAATTCAGAGCGCTTGCCGACAAAGAAGACGAAATCGGAACGGTAAAAAAGATTTTCTCGGTCGTTCCGAGCGATTATAGAGCGAAGTAAGGAGCGTAAATGCAATTCTGGCAGGCTGTCATTCTCGGAATAGTGCAAGGACTGACCGAGTTTATACCGGTGTCGTCGAGCGCGCATCTGCTTATGGTGCGCCGTCTTATGGGACTCGAGGGCGATTATTTGCTCTTCGATATTATGTTGCACGTAGGCACTTTGGGCGCGGTAATAACGTACTTTTTTAAGGAAGTGATCGCGCTTTTCAAGCCGCCGTTCAAGCGAATGGGACTGCTTGCGCTCGCGACCGTTCCCGCCGCGCTCGCGGGGCTTATCCTAAACGACGTATTCGAAGAAGTGTTCGGAAGCGGAAAGTATCTTTGCTTTTTCTTCCTTTTTACCGCCGTATTGATGTTTTTGACCGAATTTTTCGCTAAACGCAACCGCGAAAAAGCGCTAACGGAACCGTTCGGGATCAAGCAAGCGGCGACGATGGGACTTATGCAGGCGCTCGGAGTGCTTCCGGGCGTATCTCGCAGCGGCAGTACGATTTTCGGCGGCGTGGTTGCGCGCGGCGAAAGCGGCGAAGTCGCGACTTTTTCGTTCCTTATGAGCATTCCCATAGTGCTCGGTTCGGCGGCGGTCGAGACGTACAAAGTTATCCGCGACGGCTCTTACGGCGTGGACGTATGGTGCGTCATAGTCGGGATAGCGACGAGTTTTATTTTCGGTTACGTTGCCGTAACGCTCGTGATGAAACTTATAAGGAAAGCGAACTTCAAGTGGTTCGGAGTATATCTTACGGCGCTTTCGATAGCGACGTTTTTCTGGTTATTTTTGTAAAAAGAGGCTCTTTCCATGAAAAAAGCACAACAAAAACTCATAAATTTTGCAAAAAACAACGTAGTTTTGTCAAAAATCGTTGCGTTCCTTTATTCGTGGAAGTTTTCGGTCGTTTACGCGGCGATCGCTTTTCTTTTGTCGGCTTTGGGACTCGATTTAGTAGGATTTATTATGGTGGTCGTGCCGTTTGCGTTCGTATGCTTGTTTTGCGAGGATACCGCGCCGACTATGCCTCTGCTTGCCATGACGGTCTTTTTCGTGTCGATCAAGAACAGCCCGCAAAAAGGCGCTTCGGGATACCGCGTGCTCGGTGTGGGCAGATACGCCGAAGGCGCCGGATCGGACTACTACGGACAGCCGTTTTTCTATATTACGATCTCCGTTTGCGTGGCGCTGGTTGTCGCCTTTGCGATATACAGACTTATCACCGGGGACTGGAAAAGATTGGCGGATAAAAGGTCGTTGTCTTTCGGCATAGGCGCGTTTTGTCTTTCGTGCTTTCTGGGCGGAGCGATAGGCGGAGGAGCCAACGCGAGCAGTCTTATCGTGGCGCTGTCGATCACGGCGGGACTGGCGGTCGTTTACGTCTTCCTTCGCGTGACGGCAAAACCCGAAAACCTGTCTTTTTCCGCCGTGGCTAACCTGCTTACGACGATGATGTTTTACGTTATGGCGCTCGTCGTGTTCATTTACGTGACGCGTTTTGCGGGATTTTTGGAGCTGTCGGTCAAATGGAAAGCGCGTTTGCTTTCCGGTTGGGGAATGAGCAACGACTTCGGTATTTTCTTATCCATGACGTTGCCGCTGTGCTTCTATAAGGCGGCCCATACCGAAAAGCGCAAACGCTGGTATATTGCCGCGTGCGCAAACTTCGCGGTAACGTATTTTACGCTATGCAGGAGCGCGATCATTGCCGGCGGAGTAATTCTCATAGCCGGAACGGTCTGGTCCATAATAAAACAAGACTCGCGCGCCCAAGCCGTGAGCATATTCGCGTCTTTTGCGGTCGTAGTCGCGTCGTATATCGGGTTTTTGGCGCTGTTCGGGGGTTTGGAGTGGTTTTTCGATTACTTTATTACCAAATCCGCCCGCGCCGTCCAGAGCGGTACGGACGGGCTGAGCAGCGGCAGGATCGATATCTGGACGAGGTACTTGCGGTATTTTATTCAAAATCCGATATTCGGCGGCGGTTTTACCGTGGACGCTCAGCACTATATCGAAGCCGGCGCGCAGGCGCAAAACGGAGCCTTCAACGCTTTCAGTTATTTTGCGCACAACACCGTGATTCAGATGCTCGGCAGTTGCGGAATAGTGGGATTTGCCGCGTGGGGCTACCATACTTATACCGTGGTGCGCGACGTAGTGTATAAGCCGGATCCCGACCGCGTGATATTCGGCGTGGCGATAGCGGCGTTTATCTTCGGAGGGCTTCTCGACGTAGCGTTTTTCAAACCCGAATTTCTCATCTGGTACGCGCTTTTATTGCTCGCGGTCGAATGCGATTATCTCAAAGTCAGGGACGCGGCGGGCGCCGTGCCTGACGGAAAAACGGCGGAGAAGTAGTAAAAAACGACTGATTTTGCCCGATACGCGAGAAAAACAAAAAGGATATTGACAAAAAGGGACAATGATAACGAAAGTCAGACAATTTATCAAACGGTGCGGGAATAATCGCGTTATCGCCGCCCTCAACCGTTTCGTCGACTCTCCGTGGTATTTGGCGTTTATCGCGTTTACGGCGTTTGCGGCGCAGGCGTTTTCGCTCGACGTAGCGGGCTTTTCCGTTTTGGCGTTATGCTTTATCTATACC
>CACZPH010000093.1 GCA_902783025.1 uncultured Eubacteriales bacterium
CCCGGAGCGTAGGGGTGGATTATCGGCATTACGCGCGACAGATCTCCCATATCGGTACTGCCCGAAGCAATACGACTTTCGCGGCGGAATACGCGCGAAGGAACGACTTTCCCGACCGCTTCTTCCATGGCGTCCGCCATAAGCTCGGAGTTTTCGTGCGGAGCGTAGCCGGGACTGTCGATTATTTCGACGTTTGCGCCTATCGAGAGCGCCGCGCCGATAAGCGCGCGGTTTATGCGTTCGTTGGCTTTCAGAATCGCGTTGTAAGTCCTGCCGCGCACGTAGCTTTCGATCTCCACGGTATCGGGAATGGCGTTTACCATTTGCCCGCCGACCGTAATAATGGGGTGAAAGCGGATGATATCGCTTTCGCGGAAGGTTTCGCGCAGAGCGTTGGCGGCGTTAAGACCGCACGTAGCGGCGTAAAGCGCGTTTTTGCCGTCCCACGGACTTCCGCCGGCGTGAGCGGCGACTCCCTTATAAATAACGCGTTTCGCTATACAGCCTACCGAGCCTTTCGATATCGAAAAAGCGTCTCCGCCGCCCGCGTGCACCATAAAGGCGAGATCGACGTCGTCGAAGTATCCGCGCGACAGAAATTCGGTCTTGCCGCCGAAGTATTTTATCACGCCTTTTTTGATAAGTTCGCTTCTGTACGTTACTTCCAGCAATTCCTCGGCGGGAACGGCGCACAGTTTGATCTTGCCGCACAAGCCTTCGAGCGCGCCTTCTTCCTTCAGAGCGGCGGCTATTCCGACAAGAGCGGCGCATTGAACGTTATGCCCGCAGGCGTGAACGGCTCCCGTAGTCTTATTCGCGTTCGGGTGAGCGGCGCATATTACCGAGTCGAGTTCGCCGAGTATGAGAAGAGTGGGACCTTTCCTTCCGGTGTCGAGCGTAGTGTAAAAACCCGTTATTCCCTCGGCGCGCGTGACAGAGTAGCCGAGCGACTCGAAAACGCTCGCCATATACTTGCTCGTTTCGTATTCCTTAAATCCCGTTTCGGGGTGTTCCCACACGAATCTTTCGGTATCAAAGATAAGTTTGCGGTGTTTTTCGACCGCTTTTACCGTATCGTACATAATTTTCTCCTGTTTTTCGTTTTTATATATTATACCGCCGCGCGAAAAAAAAGTCAATACGATCGGCTGAATTTTTTTATTTTCCGCGCATACGTATCGCGTTATTTCGCCTTGTAAGCCAAGTAAGTAATATCGAGAATAATGTCCTGCGGGTAGTCGCCGAAGTTGCTGCCGAAGATATTGAATCCGCCCTCGTGTTCGGTTTTTTCGATATAGTCGAGAAGCGGAACGGAGTATTCGAGATAGCCCGAGTGAAGCCAGATAAGTCCGGCTTCGGCGCGGCGCGGAGAATAGAAGGCGGCGGGGTTGTCCACGACGTTTAAGCTGCCGTCGCGAAGGATTATGCCGCACGTAGGCTCTGCCACAAAGTCCGTATAACTGCCTATCGGGATCGGATAACTTAATGCTTTGATCGGTTCGCGCTGTTTGGTGTCGGCAAGAAAAATATCGAAACGACAATCTCCGCGAGCCACCGTTTTTTCGTTGCCTCTGCGCTTGGTATTGTTCGTAAATATCAATAATCCCGTCTTTATCAGTTCCTTGACGTGGTACGATGTAGTGGAAACGGGTACGTTTATCTGCCAGGCTATTTCGTTTATCGTGCTCGGACCGCGTAGGTTGATCACTTTGATTATTTTGCGGCGCGTGGGATCGGCGAGCGCGGAACAAATATCCGCGAGCTCTTCTTCCCTGTCGTAAAGATTGAGCATAGCGGCGTGCGAAACGATTTTGAGTTCTCCCATAATTACCTCCTTTCGGCGTAAGGCTTTGAGAATATCGTACCAAATGCTACGGAGATTGTCAACCTAAATTCCAATTTTTTTAGAAAATCCATCGCTGTTTTTGGGCGCCGATCGAATCCGAATTTCGAATTTAATTGAGAAAATAAAACCGTTCTTTGAAGGATTACGCCGCCGTATTGACAAAATCAGACGCTATATATTAAAATTATTTCGTAAACTCCGGAAGCGAACGGAAGCCGACTCTGCGCCGCCGGTCCGGTTGTTTTATCGTATTTTTGCGCACAATAGACCCAAAAGTTTTCCGGCCGCTTTCGGACGGGTATTCTTTCCGGCGGTCCGGAGAAGAGTTCCGGCGTTTTCGGTAATTTTTTAATAAATTGTTGCGTGTGCGCGAAAAAAGTGGTATAATTTAGTCATAAAATACGTTTTGCCGCAAGGCAGACGAATCGAAAAGATAATAAAATCGGAGGAAAATTATGAAAAAGAGGAAATTTCTCAAATTAGGAATCGTAGGCGCGCTCGTCGCCCTCGTTCCGGCTGTGGGCGCAGGGTGCAACGGCAACAAACCCAACAAGCCCGACGAGCCTCGGGAAGACGTTAACGTCACGATAAACCAGCGTAACGTCGAACTTCTCGTAGGACAGGAGAAAGATATCGGCGAAATCGCGACCTTTACGGGCACTTTCGACTGGGTTTCTTCCGCTCCCGCGGTAATCGCGGTCGAGGACGGCAAAGTCAAGGCGCTCGCCGAGGGCAGCGCGACGATCTCCGCGGTCATCACCGTAGGCGGCGAAGAAATGACGATCGACTCGTTTACGGTATCGGCTCAGGTTCGCAGATACGGAGTTACCGTTGACGGCGTTACCACGCAGTATCCTTTCGGAACCTTGATGTCCACCATTGTCGCAGAGCTCGGCAGACCGTCCAAGCCTGCCGACGCTCAGTATACGTACACCTTTGAGTGCTGGACGAGGGAGGACGGCACCGCTTTGGGCGAAGTCGAAAGACTCGAAGGTAACGTTACTTTGGTCGCGAAATACACTCGGACCGTCAATACGTACAGCGTTACCGTAGACGGACAGGAATTCACGCTCGAATACGGCGCGTTCGTTACGGGTGTGGAAACGCCCTCTAAGGAAGACACCGACGAGTTCAAGTACCAATTCAAGGGCTGGTTCGTAGCCGAAAACGGCGTGGCGACCGACAGGCAGTGGAATATGGCTTCCACCACCGTCAGCGGCAACGTCGAAATAGTTTCGGTATTCGAAGCCGTTCCGCGTTCGGCGACGGTTTCGGTTTCGCTTACCGGCGCAGGCGGCGGAAGAGCCGACAACGCATGGACGATCGTAGACGGCGAAGGCAAAGAGGTAGCGGCAGGTTCGGGCAGCGTAAACGCGGCTCTTGCCAAGGGCGAATATAAGCTCGTAGTAAAGATAGGCAACGATTATCTGGGCGGAGAAAAGAATATAACGGTTACCGCCGACGATCTCGACGGCAGTATTACCGATTCGCTCGCGCTCGCCGACAACGTATGGGGAACGCAGGGTATCGAAGACTTCGAAGCGACGTATTCGGAAGAAGACGGCTACGGCGTTCATATCAGCACGAAAGAATACAAAAAGCCTCTTTATACCCTCAAACCCGTACTCAAAAACGGCTCGATGATCAAGTTCTCGCTCAAGTTCGGCGAAAAAATGTCGCGGAGCATTCTCGACGAGAGCGTAAACGTAGTCGAGACGGTGGATCCGTATTTCAAAGTCATGGTGGACGGCAG
>CACZPH010000094.1 GCA_902783025.1 uncultured Eubacteriales bacterium
CTCGCCCATCATCGCGCCGGCTTTCGTTCCGCCGAAAGTGAGCGCGTCCACGCCGGGCTTTTCTATCATTTCTTTGAGGCTTTCGCCCGTAGCCGCGACCGCCGAGCCTATGCGCGCGCCGTCGACAAGAACGCTCATGTTCTTTTCGTGCGCCCAGTCGCAAACGGCTTTTATTTCCTCGCTCGTATAAACGGTGCCGAATTCAGTGGGCTGAGTGATGACCACGGTCGTGTGGCGGTAGTGATATTTCGCGTTACGAGCCGTAAGAGTATCGAGAAGAGCGGGCGTGAGTTTGCCGTCGGGAGAGTCTATCGCGAGAATTTTCGCGCCCAGGTTGTACTCCGTCGCGCCGCATTCGTAGCAGTTTATATGCGTCTGCGTCGCGCAAAGTATAGTCGAATACGCGCTCAGCATACACTTGAGGGCAAGAACGTTGGCCGCCGTGCCGGAAATAGTGTAAAATACGCTTATCTTTCCGTCGAACTCGCGCGCGAGAAGTTCGGTCGCCTTGGCCGTGTACTTATCGCCGCCCGCGCAGCCGTCCACCTCTTCCGCGTTAGCCTTGACTATCGCGTCCAAAATATACGGATGAACGTTAGTCCATATTTCGCCTCTGAAAGCTCTCGAAGCCATACTTCGCCTCCTTGTGTGCGCTTATATTGTACTATTTGCCGCCGCGAAAGTCAACCGAAAGCGGCTGTAATCCGCGCCTTGAAAACAAATATCGATTCGGGAGTTTTTGTTGCGGGTTTTTGTTGACACGGCAAAAATAAAAGCGGTATAATATCAATAACCTAAAATGTCGGAAAAAGGAGAAGATCATGAAATTCAACGTAAGTAAGTTACCTGCGGATTTTAAGGAAAAACTCGCTAAATTCGCTCTTCATTCGCCCTTCGAGATCAACGAAAACGGCGTTGTCCTTACCGCCGAAAAGTCGGATAACGCCGGATACGAGCGCGGCGAAAATTCGCTTAAAATCAGATACAACAAGGTTTACGAGTTTTTTTATTCGCTCAAACGTTCGCTCGAAGGAAATAAGACGAGCGAAAACATCAAGTGCAGGTTCGACGAGTTTGGCGTTATGCTCGAATGCTCGCGCAACGCGGTCAAGAAGGTCGACAGCGTCAAGGACTACATCGACCACCTCGCTCTTATGGGATACAACCAACTCCAACTCTACACCGAAGATACTTACGAGATAGAAGGAGAACCGTACTTCGGATATATGCGCGGCAGATACTCGATAGCCGAACTTAAGGAGATAGACTCTTACGCGCGCTCGTACGATATCGAAGTCGTGCCCTGCGTGCAGACTTTCGCGCACCTCAACCAGGCCTTCAGGTGGAAACGCTTTAAGGATATACGCGATATCGACGATATACTTCTTGCGGGCGACGAGAGGACTTACGAGTTTATCGACAGAATGTTCGCTTCTCTTGCCAAGGCGTTTACCTCGCGCAAGATCCATCTCGGAATGGACGAAGCGCACAACGTCGGCAGAGGCAAATACCGCGATCTGTTCGGCAACGAAAAAGGCCATGTCGTTTTGCTCCGCCACCTTCGCCGCGTGCTCGATATCGCGCACAAATACGGCTTTGAGTGCATGATGTGGAGCGATATGTTCTTCCGCCTGCAGTTTAACGGCAACGCGCGTCCCACGCCCGATATGCCGCAACTAAGCAAAGAAATAATCGACCTCGTACCCAAAGACGTCAGCCTCGTGTACTGGGATTACTATCAACTGAATCGCGAAATGTACGACAATATGATCGAGCGGCACCAAAAATTCGGTAACGAGATAGTTTTCGCGGGCGGAGCGTGGTGCTGGCACGGTTTTGCGCCGCATATCAAGTTCAGCGAAAAGGCTACGGGTTGCGCCTTCGAGTCGTGCATAAATCACAAAATAAAGCGCGTTTTCCTCACGACCTGGGGCGACGACGGCGCGGAATGCTCGCCTTTTGCGCTCTACTCCGCTTTCTCTTTTGGCTCGGATATCGCTTACGGCGACAAAAAACACGAAAAAAGCCTGTACGCACTCACGAAAATGAAAAAATCCGACGTTCTCGCTCTCGACTCGGTCAACGATATCGAGCGCGAAGACGAACACGTCGAATGTATGTCAAAAGTCGCGCTGTACAACGATCCGTTTATCGGTACGTTCGACCCCGTGATCGACGAGAGCAAAGCCGAAAAGTTTAAGGAAATAACCAAGAAGATACACTCGGCAAAGCTCCGCGCGGGCAAATACGCGTACCTCTTCGACACGCTCGAAAAGCTGTCGAGCGTACTCGAAATTAAGTACGCGCTCGGCGTAAAAACGCGCCGTCTTTACAAAGCGGGCGACAAAAAAGCCTTGGAAAAACTCGTAAAAGAAGACTACCTGCCGCTGATAAAACGGCTCGAAAAGTTCTACGCCGCATTCGCTTATCAGTGGGAGAAAGAAAACAAACCCTTCGGATTCGAGATACAGGACATAAGACTGGGCGGACTTATTCAGCGCGTAAAGCATTGCGCAAAGAGCCTAACCGACTACGTAAACGGCAAACTCGACAAGATAGCCGAACTCGAAGAAGAATTGCTCGCGCCCGATATGGGCGGCAATCCGCGCTCGAATAACCGCTATATCGAACAGGTTTCGCCCGCCGTTATTTCAATGAACGTATTGTAAAGCGGAGACTAAAGCGGGCTGACTAAAGAGAACGGTAAGAGTTCGGGTACTGTATTTTGCCTTTGCGGTACAATAATTCAAGTCCGAAGATTCTTCGCTACGCTCTGAATGACAGCGGTGAGCCTGAATCCTCAATGAATTTTCCCCTCACGGGAAATGCGGAGAGCCTCCGCAGGCTGACTGAAAGGGCGGTGGGGATTCGGGTGCTACTCATTTTATAGGCAATGCAATAGTTCTTTTCCGAAGATTCTTCGCTACGCTCTGAATGACATAAGGATAAAAAGAGAAAGACAAAGAACAGTAAAA
>CACZPH010000095.1 GCA_902783025.1 uncultured Eubacteriales bacterium
CACCGAAAACGTTACGGGTAAGGATTTTATTTACCTTATTGACGATTTGATCCTTTGCGAAAACATTTCCCGTCATCTTGGCGAAAACTATGTTTCTGAATACACCTATAAGGGAAAAGACTTGTCCGTTGTAATTCGCAAGGTTGATAGCCAAAGCGATAACGTATATTCTATCGTGATTATTACGGATATTACCAAAGAAAAAGCAATGCAAAAGCAAAAAAGCGACTTCTTTGCAAACGCTTCGCACGAATTAAAAACGCCCGTAGCCGTTATGCAAGGTTTGTCGGAATTACTTCTTTCAAAAGATACGCTTGACGACGGCTCTAAAAAACAAGTGGATAGAATACACAAGGAAAGTTTACGCCTTGCTTCGCTCATTTCGGATATGCTTAAATTAAGTAAACTCGAAAACGGTGAAGATATTGATATGATTCACACTCCCGTTGACGTGAAAGCCGTTGCGGATGAGGTTGCTTTGGAACTTGCTGCTGAATTAAAGAAGAAAAATATAACTTTGGAAGTTAAAGGCGCAGGAACGGTTTTAGCGGATAGTAAAAAGATTTTTGAAGTGGTTGAAAATCTTTGCTCGAACGCAATCCACTACAATGTAGAAAACGGCAAAATTACCGTTTCAATTAGCGAAAATGAAGATGAAACGAAATTATCTGTAGCCGATACGGGAATCGGTATTGAAAAAGAAAATATCCCACGTCTTTGTGAAAGATTTTACCGTGTAGATAAATCTCGTTCTAAAAAAACGGGCGGTACGGGATTAGGTCTTGCAATCGTAAAACATATTTGTGCTTTGTATAATGCCGAACTTACAATTAAAAGCGAAATCGGTGTTGGCACAACAGTTACAATAGCTTTCGACAAAAACAATTAAAAAACTTTTCAAAAAATAGTCAGGTGTACAAGAACGTGTACACCTGACTATTGACTTTATTTGTACTTTTTTTTCCGCAAGGAAAAACATCGCTCGGTAGAGCCGAACATCGCTTTGCCTTCAGCCGCCCGGATCGACGCTTAAGAAGCGAGCGTCAGCGCTGTTTTAGGTTTTTATGTACTGTTTTTATTTGCTTGATTTTTTCGTAAAGTAGCTTGCGAGTCTTCCTAATATATCAAAACCCGCGAAGTCGCAGATGGGTTTCAGACCCGTTGCGCGCGGTTTTTGCGCGGGCATCATCGACATTACTTTGGTAATATCGGGTTTTTCGCCGTCGAGCATTTTGCTCAGCGCGTCGATTTTTTCGGCGTTGCCTTTACCTCCGGAGAGCATCGCCAAAAGCGGCAAAAGACTCTTTACGTCCATATTTTTACCCCCTTAGTCGGTACTCTAATTTATATGACGGCATATAGTAAAACGTACGACAAAATCGCAAAAAACAAGGGGGAAAAATGAATTTAAGAGACTATAAGAGCAAAAAAACCTCTTCGCAAACCGCCGACAAGGTCGAATCCGATCTTCGCGCGCAATCAAATCGATACGAAAAAATGTCGCAGGACGCTTTGAGCGCGGCGCTTAAAGAAGCTGTGGAAGAGAGCAAGAGAAACGGTAATTTCGACAAGGAAAAACTCAGGGATTTCGCTTTGGCGGTAGGTCCGTCGCTTACTCCCGAACAGCGCGCCCGTCTGGAAGCGCTGATAGGTTCGCTTTGAGATCTTTCAGGCGCGTCGATATTTCGCCGGGCGGGCAGTACGTGATTTTCGCCCGGTCTTTCGGCATAGCAAAGCGCAAAATAGAGCGTTTCGTAAATTCCGTCGTATATCCATTGCCTTTCATTTCGGCATACGGCGCGTTTATCGCCTCGCACTCGGTGCGGGATCTCGCTCTTATTCCGGAAGTAAGCGCGCTTGTTCCCGTGGGTGCGGCGCGGATATGTCTTGACAAAGCGCGCCTGACGATCGAAGAATTTCCGCATTACAAGGTTTTACCCGGCGCGTGCGCCGCGGTCATCGATACGGGGATAGGGCTTCATCCCGATCTTTCCATGCCGTTTTTCCGCGTAAAAAAATTCGTCGACTTCGTATCCGGCAAAGAGTTTCCCTACGACGATAACGGCCACGGAACGGCGGTAAGCGGGATATTATGCGGAAACGGACTTGTCAGCGGCGGCGCAAAACGCGGTTTTTCTCCGCGTTCGTCGCTCGTTTCGCTAAAAGCGATCGGCGCGGACGGGAGCGGCAAAACTCTCGATATACTTCGCGCCATGCAATGGCTTTTCGACCACGGCGAAGAGTACGGCGTAAAGGTATGTTGTATGTCGTTCGGCGCGCCGTCGGGCAAAAACGATCCGCTTTCCATAGGCGCGGCGGCGTTGTGGCGCAAAGGTATCGCGGTAGTCGCGAGCGCGGGCAACGACGGAGCGAAAGGCGTAACTTCTCCGGGCGCGTGCGGGGAAATAATTACGGTAGGCGCGGCGCAAAAAACGGGCGACGGATACAGAGTGTGCGATTTTTCCGGCGTGGGAAACGAAAAAATACGAAAACCCGACCTCGTCGCGCCGGGCTTAAGTATATCCGCGCCGTCTTACAAGGGCGGCTACGAACCGTTCGGCGGCACGTCGGCTTCCGCGCCGATAGTCGCGGGGATCTGTTCGCGCGTACTGTATAAGTACCCGCGTTTTACGCCCGACTATCTCAAAAAGTTGCTTGTTTCGGCTTGCGTTGCGGACGACGAGAGCGAATACGAGCGCGGAGCGGGAATGATTAGCGTTAAGAAATTGCGCGAAATTTTAGCGAACGAATAACTCTTCGGCGTCTTTTATCGCCTTTATCAGCGTTTTTATATCGTCTTCCGTGTTGTCGCAAGCTATCGAAACGCGTATCGCGCCGCTTTTCACCGTGCCGAGATGCTTGTGCATAAGCGGCGCGCAATGATAACCGCAGCGCACGCAGATACCGTACTTTTCGTTGAGAAAATCCCCTACCGCGGAAGATTGCGCTCCGGACAAGTTAAAGGCTATCACGCCGCGCGCGGAGTCTTTCGGCG